>CAMATG010000581.1 GCA_945860645.1 Candidatus Sulfopaludibacter sp. SbA3
CGGAACTGAGAACGGAATCGAGCCTGTAGCGGACGAAATATCGCTTGCAGCGATGAAGCAAATGGACGCCCTGCTTCATCGAGAAGTACGAATATTGGCACTGGCTGAGACGATTCCCGCTGCTTCATGCGGCTGGCCGATCAAGTCGATATTCTCATTCAGTCCGTCAGGATTCAACAGTTTTTTGCGTCTTGCCAATTAGAGGACGAAAAAAATGTTCCACGATCTCCACTGGCAGGATCTCTTCCCCCAGGAGCACCCGAATGCCCAGCCCGCGTCCGCCTCGCCCTTTCCTGAGGGCGAAGGAATCGTTGAAGTTGACATGCTCGCGCCTGGCGCCCGCGTGGTCTACTCGTTTGAGATACGACGCGGCGAACCACTTCACTTCGGCGCTTGGTCGAACAGGCGCATAGCTATCGCGCTGACGACCTTCGCCGAATTCGAAAGATGGACGGATTCGGCCGAGCCGTTCCAGGAATTGCGGTCACTCCAACGGCACGTAGGCCGCTTGCCCAAGAAGATCCGCTTTCGAGCGGGAAGGTCCGGCTGTTACCAAGTAGTGGTCATGAACCTCACCAATCGGCGTGCAAAGGTAATCGTCGAAGCGCAGTCCCTGACGTAGGTCGATCGCCTGCTACCGCAGGCTGATCGAACCCTTCTTGGCCAACCAGTAGGCGAGCCCGGTGTTCACGAGGATATTCATCGACGTCCCGCGATCCTCGGCAATCTTTTTTAATTTCTTATGAAGCGGGCGCGGCAGGGAAATGGTCGTATCGCGGACCATCTTTTCTTCCACGCTCACCAGCGGAACGATAGCGAGTTCGACAGACTCAAGCGCCTCAATGGCCATGACCGACAAATCGCCGCGATATCGAATGAGCGAACGAAGCGCCTCGTTCACACCCTCATTCAGCCGGATGGCCAACTTGATGATCGGGTCCTGGGCCGGCGGGGCCTTCTTCTTCTGTTTCTTGTCTTCGGTTGGGCGCTCAAGTCGAACGATGGGTTTCGATGGGTCGGGCATTTCCGTTGCCTGATTTCGTTAAGAAGTTGTACAGGCATTACGGTACCACCTCTTGCGGCAAATGTTCCAGCCCGGCCTTGTCGCCCATCAATTCCGGACCGGCCGAAACGGGCCATCGAAGACGATATCCCGATTCACTCGGACATTAAACCTATACCCGATCGGCACCTTGATTGTCGGCTGGACGTTCAAATTGCGACGCGTAACGTCCGCCCCCAGTTGAGACATTTCACGTCCGACAGCGCTGCCGGCGATTTCTCCAGCCGAGGGATAACCAAGCAACCCGCTGCGGCGGGTTTGAGAAAGCTGAAACGACGCGCTGAACAGGCTGGTCAACAACCCGAACCCGAGCAGCCTTTTGTAGTGATTGTCGACGTCGTGACGCAACCCAGTGTAACCCTTCGCATCCTGGCCCGACATACCGGCTAGGTCGATGGACGAAGCATCAGGAAAGATCAGCCGAGCCCACACCACCTGCAGCCCATCCTGACCGTAGGAAACGTGGGAATCATACGCACCCACCAGGCGCGAACCCTGGGGAATGAGCAGATAGCCGCCGGTCGCCGTATCGTAGACATTCTCTCTGACCAGCGCCTTGATCTCACCCGGAAGGTCCGAATTCAAAGCCTGTTCCAGAACAGCGGGTATATCCCAGCCGGCCTTCAGCTCGTATCGGCTCATCGGCGCAGTTCTCGTGGATTCGAGATAGTTGCTCTTCTCCGTCCGGCGCCCGCGGGCGAGGAAGGCCTCTTTCCGGTCCTGCATATTCTGGGTCTCAAATCCGTCACCGGAGGTACCGCCGGTGCCAATGGACACGTTTGGAAGCGTCGCCGTGGCCTTGACCTGGCCGGATGGGCCTTGCATCGCCCGCAGCAGATTCGTCATCTGCTCCATGTCCCCGGCGGCAGTTGGCAGTAACGGCCCGCCCGCGCCGCTAGACGCCGCCGCGCGAAACCCGTCGCGAGCGGTCGTCGCCGCACTCATTGCCTCCAGCTCTCTTTCATAGGCTGCCATCATCCGCCTCTCGGCGAGACTTGGCTCGCGAGGCTGAGCGACGTTGTTAGTCGGCGGAGGCGCCGAAGACGCGTAGTACGCCGGAGCGCGCGGAACCGTCAACCGCTCGGTCTCCGCGGCGGACACTTCTTCCGCCGGCGCAGCCGCAACCAACGCAGGTCGGTTCGGTACCTGCGCGGCGACCAACTTGCCGGCGTCTGTCGCGGCCGTCATGCCGCGGGTCTCGTCGGGCTGAAACCCCATTTTGTATTGCGCCTGCCCGCGAGTGTAGATGCCATATCCAATCTGCGCAACAACGAGGAATACGACCACGAGCGCCACGATCCCAGCGCGCTTGCTGAGGCGGACTGGCGAGGGCGGCTCTGGATTCACGTCAATACCGGTGGGCGAATCGATATCCGGGACCGGCCTCATTGCGCGCCTCCCGGCTTGGCCCCAACAGCCGCGTAGGGATCGACCTTCAACTTCAGCTTGCCCCGATAGGTGCCGCGTATGATCTCCGCCCGCTGCCCCTTCTTCCCAACACCCAGCAGCAGCGCGCCGCGTTCGAATAGACGGTCAACAATATACATGTCGCCTTTGACGCGATAGTTCACCATTTCCGGCCCGTCCGGCCCGATCACCACCAGTACCGGTGCCTCCCGGTGAGCCGCATCGGCCGTCATTTGGATGAACGTCTTCTTGCCGTCATCCACTACGCGAACCGGCCGAATGTGCGGATCCACGCTCTCGATCCTGTAGTCGAAGTAGAGACTTTCGAGCGACTCGACTGGAGAAACCTGGGCGGCATCTCGCTCCGCCTTTCGCCGCTGCTCCTCCTGCGCCAGATGGATCTGCCATTTCCGAACTTCATCCTCCGGATAGGCGAACGCCACCCTCGCCAAATACTCCTCCGGCTTCGAGATCAAACGGAGATAGTAAGCGCGACGGTCCGTCGTCACCAGCAGGTTCGTATCGAGACCTGCCTGCTTCGGCTTCAACACAATCATCGGCGTGACCGAATCCGCCTGGCCCGCGCCAGCGGGTGCGATGATCCACCGCACGGCATCACCAATGTGGGGCTCGCCCACCACCCTCTCGCCCGCCTCCAGTTCCACGACACACACTCGAAGCGGGGCACAAACCACCGTCGGCAGCCCGGAGCCATAGGTATACAGGACGCGACCATCCTTCCCGGGCGCGGGCGTATGCTTTTCGCTCATCCACGCTTTGCCGACGGCCAGTGCATCCTGCGCGTTCTGGGGCAACAACACGTCCTTCTCAACAGAAAAGCCCCCCGCCTCCGCGACAACCGACGAGCGCGCAGGAGCGGCCGGGAGCGCCGCGTCGGCCTCCAGCGTTTGAATCAGCTTCCCAAACGGATACTTCTCCGGTGACGGAACTCCCTCCGCTGGCGGAGGAATCCGCTTCACCTCTATAGGTTTAGGCTGCCCCAACAACACACCGGCGGCCACCACCGAGCTAATCAGAACTCTATTCATGCGCCCTCCCTGTTCTCCAGACTTCCGCTACAACACACGCGACCAGCTCACGTTCGTCACGAAGATGCCGAGCGGATTCAGCCGAATCAGCCGCTCATCCGTCGGCGGATTCACCGCAATCGTGAAGGAGCCCTTCCACCGCTCCTCACTCTCCACTTGGCCGGACAAGCCACGAATCGTCTCGGTCCATTCGACCTGATAGGTCTTCTCGCTGGTCGCAAACGCCGCCTTCACCTCAACGTCAACCGTCCGCGTCTGCGCCCGCTCATGCGGCGGCGCCAGCCGGTAGAAATCGCCCACCTCGACCTGGGCCGGACTCCCGCTCGCGATCATCGTGTAAACCCGGTCAATCGCTTTGCGCTGTGCCACCCCGTCAATCGTGACGGTCCGCAGGTCACTCACCCAATGAAAAAGGGCGGCGCGCTTCAACTTATCATCCGCCGAAGTTGTCTGATCGGCGGGACCGGACGCGACCATCCTCCCCAGACTGTCAATCGCCACCACGTATGGAACGACCTTCGATTTCAGCGCCAGCGCAATCAGCCCGCCAGTTTCAAGCAAGGCAATCAACAGCGCGACAAACGCCGCCCGCCGCCAGTTGTTGGCCCGTGAAATCAGACTGCCGTACCGCTCGTCCCATTCCTTCCGGGCATCGAGATACGGGCTGTTCTGCGTCGCTGTATGGGCGGGCACGAGTGTCTCCATGGCTATTCCGTCTCTCCTGAAGTGTTCAATGGCGGCGGCGCAACTTGCGGCGCATGATCTGACGGCACCGCGCCCTGCGTTGCGCGCACGAACGCCGTCGTAGTGGCAAGTCCCCGCGCCACCTTCTTACCCTTATCCGCGACTTGCGCCGCGCGAGCCGGTGCATCAGCCGAGGGCGATTGTGGACTCGGCGTTTTCTCCGGCGGTGGCGGAGTAGTCGAGACCGATGGCGCAGGGGCCTCGCCACCGCCGTTTGATCCATTCGCGGCTGGTGGCGGCGGAGACACCTGGCCGCCACTTGTCCCCGCGGGAGGCGATCCACCACCGCCCCCGGACGAAGTCTTGGGAGCCGAGCCACCAGCTCCGGCCCCACCCGCTGCGGCGC
>CAMATG010000582.1 GCA_945860645.1 Candidatus Sulfopaludibacter sp. SbA3
CAGCGAAATGAACCCCGTCGCAAATGCAATCGCCACCGCCACCGGAAACCGGATCCCTCCCGTTCCGGCCACCTCCGCCACCACCGCCGTAGCCTCTCCCCCTCGCATCCCCCGGAAGTGCAGCGCCAACACGCCCATCCCAATCAATCCGTTCATCCCCGCCGCCAGCCACACCGTCCCCGTCATACCCAGCGTCCCCATCGCCCACAGCGCCGCCACAAAACACGCCACCGCGGAACCCAGCGTATTCACGAAGTACAAGGTCCCCACCGCACGCCCCACCTGGCCGTCTATTCTTACTAACTGCGTCACTAACAGCGGCAGCGTCGCGCCCATCAACAAAGTCGGAATCAGCACTAATAAAAATGTCACAAGAAACGTCTGCCCCGCCGGTGCCCCCGCCATCGACGTCGCCACCCATCGGAACAGCGGCAGTGAAATCAACCCATACGCCGCAATCCCCAATTCCATGCACCCAAACACCGCCAACAATGGCGTCCCCGGCCGCTTGGACACCCATCCCCCCGCCAAACTCCCCACCCCCAGCCCCAGCATGAACGCGCTCACCACCACCGTCACCGATTCCACGTTCACGCCAAAAATCGTAAACAGCGACCGCTGCCACACGATCTGATACAACAACGCCGGAACGCCGGACAAGAAGAAGAGTAAGTAAAGGAACAAAATTACTGCAGCTCCCGAATGCGGATGTTCCGGAAATGGACTTCAATGCCCGGTCCCGAATGGACCTGCAGCGCCAGGAATCCCGCCCCCGCGATCCCGGGTTCGTTCTCCACGTAGTCCACCGTCTGCAACCCGTTCAGCCACAGCCCAATCCGCTTGCCCTGCGCCCGAACCGTGTATTCGTTCCATCCCAGCTTGTCCAGCTCCGGCATCGGCGGCGCCTGCGCCAGCACCCGTCGCCGCCGCGATTCATCGTACAAACAACCCCAATACTGCTGCCCCACATCGGCCTGGTAGCCCGACACCTCGTGCGGAATCGTCGCCGGCACCGACCGGAACTGCACGCCGCTATTCCCCACGCCGCCCACCAGCCGGAATTGCAGCCGCAACTCAAAGTCGGCATAGCTCTTGCGCGTCCGCAGAAAGTCGTTGTACTTCAGCCCCGCGTGCTTGCCCACAATCATCCCGTGCCGCACACTCCACAGCCCCGGCGTGTCGATTTCCCACCCGTTCAGCGACACCCCGTCAAACAGCGGCGTAAACCCATCCTCTTTCGGCCACACCGCCGTCTGCCCGGTCCGCAACGCGCGGTTCGCCAAATGCGCCGAAGAGGCCGACACCACCCCCGCCTCCACCGGTGCCGCCGTCTTCCCCCGGCTCCGGATCGCCCCCAGCCAGTTCTCCAAATGGAGCATCTCCCCATCCGGCTTCTCGTAGAAATCCGCCCCCCGCGGCCCAGCCCCTAACACCAACTCCTCATAAGCAAACGACTTCTTGGCGATCTCCGGGTGCAACTCATACCGCCCGCGATCAATATAGAGCGTCCCCTCATCCCCCATGAACTCGATCATCGCCGCGTTGCGCGCGTTGGCGAAGGTCGATTCAAAATACGTCTGCACGCCCTGCTTCGGATAGCGCAGCAGACACTGCGCCGTGTCCGGCGTCTGCCACCGCCACTCCGGCCGCATGCTGTCGCCAATCGCGACGGCCTCCTCCGGATGCTCCAGGTCCAGAATCCAGTGCGCCACGTCAATCCAATGCACCATCAGATCGGTGAACGTGCCCCCGCCAAACTCCCAGAACCACCGCCAGTTCCGAAATCGATAAGGATCGAACGGCTGTGCCGCCACCGGGCCCAGAAATCGCGCCCAATCCACCGACGCCGGATCCACCTGCGGCACCTGCCCCCCGCGATTCGTGTTCCGGTTCCACGTCAAATGGACTTTGTGAATCTTCCCCAACTTGCCCGATCGCACAATCTCGCGGGCCTTTTGGATATGCGGCATCGACCGCTGCTGCATCCCCACCTGCACCACCCGGCCGTGCTTCCGTACCGCATCGATCGCCTGCGCCCCCTCGGCCAGGTCATGCGTCAGCGGCTTCTCCACATAGACGTCTTTCCCCGCCGCGCACGCGTCCGTCAGCAACTGCACATGCCAGTGGTCGGGCGAGGCAATCAGCACCGCGTCCAGGTCCTTCCGCTGCAAAAACTCCAGGTGGTTCTTGGACGACGACGTGACGCCGGCTAACGCCGAAGCCTTCTCAATATTCGCGTCCCAAACATCGCAGATGCCAACAATCTTCGCGCCCGGCATCTTCACCAGAGACTTCATCAGATGCTGCGCCCGGCCCCCCGCGCCGACAATGCCAATCTGAATCCGGTCATTGGCAGCAAAGGCCTGCGGCAACAGTGCCGCCGATCCCAACAGCGCGCGTCGCGTAAGCATCGTGCTTATATTATCCTCACAGAGGAGCGAATCATGAAGACACGTCGCGAAATGATCGAGAACTGCATCGTCCGGGGCACGCTCCTCGCCGGTGCCACCACGTTGTCCAACAACCAGTTGCTAGCCTTCTGGGAGCAAGGCGAAGCCCACGCCCACAAGCCCACCAGTACCGACGTCCTCGGGCCGTTCTACCGCAAAGGCGCGCCGAACAACACCACGCTCCGCATCAATGGCGAACCCGGCTTCCCCCTCCGCGTCACCGGCAAAGTGGTCAACACCAAAGGCCAGAAGGTCCACGGCGTGAAGGTCGAAATGTGGCAGGCCGATTACAAGGGGCTCTACGACGTGGAAGGCAACCGTTACCGCACCAAGCTGGAAGTGGCCGACGCCTCCGAGTACGCCATCGAGACCATCCTTCCCGGCCATTATGACGACCGTCCGGCCCAGCACATTCACTACTTGATCACCGCGCCCGGCCACAAGACGCTGATCACGCAAGCCTACTTCGCAACGGACCCGTTCTTCGACGGCGACCCGGACAAGAACTTCGGCAAGCGCAACATCGTCAAAAGCCGCGAGCTCGTCCGCCCCGTCGCCCTCTACGAAGGCCCCGGCCCCTCCCGCGCCTCCATCCAGTTCGACATCTGCCTGGAGACCCTCTAACCGTGGCCACCTCCATCAACGCCGACGCCAACGTCGGCCCTCTCGCCTTCTCCGTCGATGGCAAGTCAATCCATGGTCTTTGCCAGGACCTGAAAGTCCGCACCTGGAACGTCGCCACCGGCGCGCTCCAGGCGACCCTCACCTTCGATAAAGACGACTCCCCCTCCACTCTCACCGCCTCCACCGCCCTCTCTGTCGCCAAGGACGGCACCCTGAAAACCTGGGACCTGGCCACCGGCAAGGTAACCAGGACGACCAAGCCCAACGGCCCCCGCGCCCGCCGCTCGGCGCCCTCCCCCACCGATGGCCGCTTCTTCATCGCCCACGGCGAAACCGAAATTAAAATGCGCGCCATCGATCAGATGGGCAAAGAGGAGTACGTCGTGCCCTCGGGCCTCGGCGGCATCGCCTCCATGGCCGTCTCTCCCGATGGCAAGAACGTCGTCGCCGCCAGCTACGACGCCGACATCCGCGCCTGGAACTCCCGCAACGGCGAACTGCTCCGCCTCATCGACGAGCTCCCCGTTTCCATGTTCGACATGAAGTTCTCCCCCGACGGCAAAATGCTCGCCGCCGGCGGCGCCGACAAGACTCTCTACTTCTACGACGCCAAAACCTTCCGCCAGCTCCGGACCATTCCGAAGCTCCCGGAGATGATTTCGGCCCTGGCCTTTTCCCCCGATGGCACCCGGATCGCCACCGGCGGATTCAACGAAATCACCCTCAAGATGGCTGTCAAAGTGCATGTTTTTGACGTCAAAAGTGGGGCAAAAGTGCACGTTTTTGATGCAAAACAGCGTGTTTCGAGTGTGGTTTTCGCACCCGACGGCCGCTCTCTGGCCGTTTCCACGGGTACGAAGTCCATCGAAGTTTGGCAGGTCGCCTAGTGATTCAGGTCGCCAACCGCGTCGCCGGGCTCCGTCCGACGGCCGTCAATTCCATCCTCGCCGAGGTCCGCGCAACTCCCGGACCGCTTGTTTCCCTGATGCGCGGCGAACCCGATTTGCCCACCCCCGCCCACATCGTCGAGGAGGCGCAGAAGGCCCTCGCCAATGGCCGCACCATGTACCCCGACCAGCGCGGCGAGCCGCGCCTGCGTGAAGCCATCGCCTCTAAGCTACTCCGTGACAACGGCTTACGCTATGATCCTGCAACCGAAATCTTAGTCACCACCGGTGGCACGTTCGGCATCTACGCCGCCCTCGCCGCTATGTGCAACGAAGGCGATACGGTGCTGGTGCCCGATCCGGTCTATGACGCCTATCTCTCGCCAATCCGCCTGACCGGCGCCGTCCCCGTCGCGGTGCCATCCGCGATCGTCAACGGCCGTTTTGTGTTGACGGTGGAGGCACTGGAGGCGGCCTGGACGCCGCAGTGCCGCGCACTGCTCTTAAACACTCCTTGGAACCCGACCGGTACTGTGTTGACGCAAAAGGAGTTATCGGATATCGCCACATTCTGCGAACGGCATGGCGTGACCATCATCAGCGACGAGATTTACGAAGCCATCGTATACGAAGGCCACGAGCATAT
>CAMATG010000583.1 GCA_945860645.1 Candidatus Sulfopaludibacter sp. SbA3
ACCCTGGCGGGGCAGCAGGACGGGAGCGCCGTCGAGGCTTTTGGGAAAACCCTTGCGGTACCGGCTGGCCAGTTCCGGCGCGCCGAACCAGGTGACGCCGGAGGTACCCAGCAGGTGATTAAATGCCTTGAGGCCGGTGGCGGCGGTAATGGGGACGTCGGAAAGGACGACGTCCAACCGGTGTTCGGCGAGATCGATGAGCAAGCGCTCGGCGGCATCTTCTTCGCACACCAGTTGCACGGGTTCGGCCATGGTGAGGGCCGGCTGAAGGATGCGATAGGCGATCAATTTCGGCACCATATCGGCAATGCCGGCCAGCAACCGGAGTGGCCGCCCCCGCGGACGGCCCTTCAGCACATCCTGCAGTTCGCGGCCGATTCCGAAGATCTCCTCGGCGTATTGGAACACCACCTGGCCCACTTCGGTCAGCACCAAACCGCGCCCGGATTTCACGAACAGCTTCTCGCCGAGCGTCTCCTCCAGCACCTTCAACTGGCCGCTGATCGTTGGTTGCGCCAAGCGCAATCGTTCGCAGGCGCGGGTGACGCTACCCTCCTTCGCAACCGCCCAGAAGTACAGGAGGTGATGGTAATTCAGCCATTCCACTTATTCACGATACATCGCCGAAGCCGGGATCATGGGGACTTTTGCCACGGAGGCTTGACGTTCATGCAGGTGACCATCGCCATCGATGGCGGGACGATGGCGATGACTTCGACTTGCTCAGCGGCGATGTCGATGATCCCGGTGACGGACTGCATGGCGGCGGCAGGTTCGGCGGAGAGAAACAGCACGCGTTCGCCGCGGTCGGCGTAAAGTACGGCCAGCGTGGCGGGAAGTTGGACGGGGTCGATGGAGTTACCATTGATGCGGACGCCGCCATTGGCGAGGACGTGCGCGCGATGGCCGGCACTGTTGTCCAGGCAGAACGCGGGCGTTTGCGGGATCTGGACAGCGAGGCCTCGGGCGGACGGCGGGCGCCAGGCGTACCGAACGCCCAGGAGGACGAACAACACCGCCAGGCGAATGGCTAATCCCACGGCAACGGGCCATCGTAGAAAGCCGGCCCATCGTGCCCGATGAGCGGTCCCAGTTCCGGACAGTGCAGCACGTACCCGGCGGTGCGGCGGTAAGGGTTGCGCGAATCGCGCTTGGCGCGGTAGTCCGGGGAGCTGGAGTACGGATCGACCACGTAAGCATTGCGATTCCGCGTTTCGGCTTCGATGGCTTGAGGCAGATCGGGAGGGTTGTTCGCGCCGATGTAAGTAAAGCGGGCGGCGGGCCAGCACATGGTGCGGCGGTGTAAGTCAAACCGTTCGCGTTTGAACTCCCAACTTACAAAACTGACATGGCCGGGATAGGCGCCGGTATATTCGCGGACGCGGCAAATCGAGTACAAAAGATTCTCATAGGAGTCGCGGGCGAACTCCTCGGTGATGGCGCGCTCGCGGACTTCCGGGTGCCCGAACCAGCCGAAGTGGTCGGCGATCCAGTAGTAGGATTGCGCCTCGCTCCGTGGCCCCGCGCCGGGACGGGAATAGCCGCCAGTGAAGACGAGGAGTGCATCGGGGTCGGCAGCGGCGGCGCGAACGCCGGCTTCAATGTGGCCGATGTAGCAGGGGACTTCGTTCCGTTGAAACGGCAACAGAATCCAGTTGGCTTCGTCGAGGGGATGGGTGGGATCGGTGCAGATGGCATGTCCGGCGACAATGACGGCATTGGGGGTCGGCATCTCTGCAGAGAATGATACGATAGTTGACAATTCTGGCATGGTAAAGCTCGGAACAATCAGTTTCAAAGCGCGTTGCGACCGGCATCCGGGGTTTGATCCGAATGACGGGCGTGGCGGAATTCGTGGTGGCTGCAAGCGTTGTGAACTGCTCTTGGATATTCACGACACGCATGCACGGCTGATGGAAATGATGCGGAAGGCGCGCAATGAGATGGACCCGGTGCGTCCGAAGGCCGCCGCGGCGTCGGCCGACGAGCGCCAGACGCTGCTGTTTTAACCGGGCTGCCCGAAGGGCGGTAGAATGGCGGAATGGCACAGGTACAGCGCAGCCCTGAAGTGTTTGACGTTGTCGTGGTCGGCTCCGGCGCCGGAGGCGGTACGACGGTTCGGGTTTTGACCGAACATGGCATCAAGTGTGCCCTGCTGGAAGCAGGCCCGATGCTGAACGTCGCCAAGGAATTCAAGGAGCACCAGATGCCCTACGACGTCCCGCACCGGGGCGCCGAGGACGGCGGCGCGGCCTATTTCGGCAAGGGGAAGCCGTTCGGCTATTTCTCCACCACCTCCGGCGGCTGGGAGCTCGACGGCGAGCCGTACACCGTGGGCGAGGGCAGCGAGTTCCGCTGGTTCCGTTCGCGCATCCTCGGCGGGCGTACGAACCACTACGGGCGCATGTCCTTCCGTTTTTCGCCATACGATTTCAAGCCCTATTCCAAGGACGGCCTGGGTTATGACTGGCCCGTCACCTACGAAGAAATGTCGCCGTATTATGACAAGGCCGAACGTTTTGTCGGAGTAACTGGCGAAAATCATAATGACATGCCCAGCGCGCCGAACGGCCAGTTCCTGAAGCCGCCGCCGCCGAAGGTCCATGAATTACTCATTAAGAAGTCGTGCGACAAGTTAGGGATTCCTTGTATCCCCAACCGCCGCGCCATTGTTACTGAGCCGATGAAGGGCCGCATTCCCTGCCACTACTGCGGCCAGTGCGGCCGCGGGTGCCAGACGGCGTCGGCGTATTCCAGCTCGCAGGTGGAGATCTTCCCGGCCATGAAGTCGGGCAAATTGAAGGTGTTCGACAACGCCATGGTGCGCGAGGTGCTCACCGATGGCAACGGCAAGGCGACCGGCGTTGTCTATATCGACAAGAACACGCGGCGGGAGAAAATTATTCATGCGCGGGCAGTGGTGCTGGCTGCCAGCGCCTGCGAATCGGCGCGAATTCTACTGAACTCGAAGACCAAGGAGTTCCCGAACGGCGTGGCGAATACGTCGGGCGTGGTGGGCCGGTTCCTGATGGACACGGTGGGTTTTGGACTCAGCGGTTACGTCCCGGCCATGGAAGGCATGCCGCACTACAACACCGACGGTTTCGGCGGCGCGCACCTGTTCATGCCGTGGTGGAAGTGGGACAAACATCACCAACTGGACTTCCCGCGCGGTTATCACGTGGAGATCGGCGGCGGCTACGGGATGCCGGGCATCGGTTCGTTCCAGGGCGCGGCGCGCCGGGCCGGGTATGGCAAGGGCATCAAAGAGTTGGCCCGTAAGGAATACGGCGCCTCGATCGGCTTCGCCGGGCGCGGCGAAATGATCCCGAACATTCACAGCTACTGCGAGATCGATCGCAACGTTGTGGATCGCTGGGGCATTCCGGTTCTAAAGTTCCACTTCAAATGGTCCGATTATGAGTGGAAGCAGGCTCGGCACATGGAGAAGACCTTCGCCGACATCATCAATGGGATGGGCGGACGGGTCACCGGGCTGAGCGCTGCGCAACGGGAGGCAGACGGCATTTCCACGCCCGGCACGATCATCCACGAAGTGGGCACCGTGCGCATGGGCAACGACAAACGCGACTCGGCATTGAACAAGTTCAACCAGGCACATGAAGTAAAGAATCTGTACGTGGTCGACGGCGGCTTCTTCGTCTCCAATCCGGACAAGAACCCGACACTCACCATCAACGCGTTCGCCTGGCGGGCGGCCGATCATTTGGCGGAAGAAATGAGGAAAGGCAATGTCTAAATCCACCTCCACACGGCGCGATGCGCTGCGAAAGATTGCATTGGGCCTGACGGCCGCCGGTTCTCTGCAGCAGCTCGACGCGCAGGCGGCCGAACACGTCCACAGCGCCGCCGCCGCCGATACCAAAGGCGGCAAGTACACCCCGAAACTGTTCAACGCGCACGAATGGGCGACGATTACGCGGCTATCGGCCATCGTTGTCCCGGCCGACGACCGCTCGGGTAGCGCCGTCGACGCCGGGGCGCCGCAGTTCATTGACCTGTTGTGCAGCCAAAACCAGGAGCTCGCGGTGATCTTCACCGGCGGCCTGTCGTGGTTCGACGCCGAGATGCGGAAGCGCGTGGGTAAGGAGTTCGTCTCCGCCACCCCGGCCGAGCAGACGGCGATGCTCGACGCGATCGTCGCGGCCGAACGCACCGTCCGCGAGCAGGGCGCCGAACAGGCGTTGTTCGCCCGGGCGCAGCAGTACAAGAGTTTTTCCGGCTACACCGTGAAACCCGGCACCGACCTGGCGCCCGGCGTGAAGTTTTTCGACTGGGCCCGCCGGCTCATCGTCGACGCGTTCTACACCAGCCCGATCGGCGTCAAGGACGTCAACTACATCGGCAACGTTGCGATTTCAAAGTACGAGGTACCGCAGGAGGCGATCGACTACGCCTTCAACCGGAGCCCGTTCCGCATCGTCTAGCCCAAGGAACTCATGCGCTTATCGATACTTGTCCCGGTTTACAACGAACGGGCAGTGGTAGAAACCAGCTTGGCCAAGGTGATGGATGCACCGCTACCGGACGGCGTCGAACGGGAGATCATTCTGGTGGACGACTGTTCCACA
>CAMATG010000584.1 GCA_945860645.1 Candidatus Sulfopaludibacter sp. SbA3
CCCGCGCCGCCACCGGCCCCGATGGTCCCCGCTCATCATACCCATAATCGATCCACACCCCGGCCACCCCCGCCGCTGCAGCCGCGTCCATGTCCCGCCACCGGTCGCCGATCATGTAACTGGCTTCCAACGCCACCCCGAACTCCCGCGCCCCCAGCGTCAACAGTCCCGGCTTCGGCTTCCGGCACTCGCACCCGTCCCCACTGTCATGCGGGCAAATCAGCACCGCGTCCAACGGCAAAGCTTCTTCCAGCACCGAATTAATCGCGCCCAACTCCTCCATCGTCTGCGTCCCGCGCGCCACATCCGGCTGATTCGTCGCCACCAATAGCAGGAACCCCATATCCCGCAGCCGGCCCAACCCCTCCACCGCCCCGTCCACCAGCCGCACCTCCGCCGCTGTAGCGGGTGGATACGGCTTCCCGTCGCGCACCACGGCCTCGTTCAGCACGCCGTCCCGGTCCAAAAATACCGCGCGCTTTAACGTACCGACTCCCACTTCGTCTCGCTCGCCTTCAACGACGGATGCGAAACCAGCAGATGCCAAACCACCGCCTGGAACGCCTCCGCATGCGGCGTCGTGTGCGTCACATTCACCGTCGGCACAATCACGCAAGCATCGGCCACGGTCGCCGTGTAGCCCCCATCCCGTCCCACAATACCCACCACCGCCGCGCCCACCTCTTTCGCATAGGCGACAGCCTTCACCAGATTCGGGCTGACATTCTTCTCCAGATTTCCGCCCCCCACCGACAGCACAAACACGCAATCCCCGACCCGCAACCGGCTTACTTTCAACCAGTTGGCGAACACGCCATCCCAGCCTTCATCGTTCGTCCGCGCCGTCAACTCCGAAACATTATCGGTGGGCGCATACGCCTCCATCCCCACAATCTTCCGGAAATCGTTCACCGCGTGCGAAGCATTCGCGGCGGACCCGCCAACCCCCAACAAAAACAGCCGCCCACCGCCGGCCCGCGTCGCGGCCAGAATGCTCACCATCTTCTCAATCGCCCCCGCGTCCAATTTCTGCAGGATCTCAATCGATTCGCCGATATATTGCGCTACAAAATTCATCTACAGTCCTCGCTCCGTCAGATAGGCCTCGGTGTCCCGAATCCCCTCCACGGTACCAATCTCATAAAACCGTTCGCTCACTTCGTACGCCGCCAGCTCCCCGCGCCGCAGCACGTCCTGGTACAGCGTCGCCATGTCGCAAGCCTCGCCCTCGGTCAGCCCTGCGAACACCGACGCCCGGAACACGCCCAGGCCGTAATCGATATGTTGCATCGCCGCCGTCCGGGCTTTCTTATCGTAAGTGACAATCCGGCCCCCGGCAATCTCCACGTGACTCGTATCGAACAACCCTTCGTTCCGGTACACCGTCATCAGCGCCTCTTTCCCGCTCTCGGCAAAGGTCCGCCCCACGTCCCCAAATGGCACCGTCAAATAGGAGTCCCCGTACAACGTAAAGAACTCCGGCCCCAACAACCGCAGCGCCTTCCGGATCGCCCCAGCCGTACCCAAATACACCGGCCCGTCAAACGAATAGCTAACTGAGATGCCATACCGGGACCCATCGCCCAGAAACTCTTCAATCATCTCGCCGCGATAGGCCACGCTCAGCACCGCCCGCGTCACGCCATTCGCCGCCAGCAACCGCATCTGGTAGTCCAGAAACGGCCGGCCATTCACCTCCACCAACGCCTTCGGAATCTTCTCCGTAATCGGCCGCAACCGCGACGCCAGACCCCCGGCCAAAATAATCACAGGCAGCATGAAAACTACGACCGCGCCACCACGGCGCTCCCTTCAAAATCAAACCGCACCCGCACCTCGCTCAGCCCCAGCCCCTTCATCGCCTGACGCAGCCGCGTCTTGTCCTCGGCGTAGAACATCAGGAACCCGCCCCCGCCGGCCCCGATCAACTTCCCGCCAATCGCCCCATTCGCCCGCCCCGCCTCGTACCACTCGTCAATCTTCGGGTTGCTCATCCCCGCCGACCGCTTCTTCTTGTGCTCCCAATGCGTGTGCATGATCTCGCCAAACCGCCGCGGATCCCCGCTCTCAAACGCCTTCCGGCTCTCCACCCCCAGCTCCTTAATGAAGTGGAGGTTCTGCGCCATCCCCGTGTCTTTCTGCTTGCTCTTGGTGTCCTGCTCCTGCAGAATCGCCGAAGCACTCCGCGTGTACCCCGTAAAGAACAAAACCAGATTGTCCTCCAGCGTGTACAGCGTCTCGGCCGATGCCGCCAGCGGCTCCACCACCACCCGTCCATCCGTCCCAAAATGCATACACTGCAACCCGCCATAGGCGGCAATGTACTGATCTTGCTTCCCAATCGGCTCGCCCAACCGGTCAATTTCAATGTGGCAAGCCTGCTCCGCCAAGTCCTGCCGCCCGACGACGGTTTTGTTCAACGTGTGCAACGCCGTCAACAGCGCCGTCGTAAAACTCCCCGACGACCCTAGCCCCGTCCCCGCCGGGATATCGGACATGCTCGTCATTTCCAGATAGGAAGCCGAATCCCCCAGCACCATCCGCAGCGCCTCGCGCACGATCGGATGCTTCAGGTCGACGACGTTCTCCACCTGCTCCATCTTCGAGTACTTCACAATCAGCCCCGGCTGAAACGTGTGGTGCAGGGTGATGTAGACGTACCGGTTGATCGCCGCGGAGATCACAAACCCGCCATGTTCCAGGTAGTAGGACGGCAGGTCGGCCCCCCCTCCACCCAAAGAAATCCGCAGCGGGCTGCGCGTGATGATCACCGGCCGTTCTCCTTGTAGATCGCTTCCACAATCCGCAGCGCCGCCTGCGCATCGCGCACGCCCGGCTCCGGATCGCGTCCTTCCCGTATATCGGTCAGAAAAGCGGCAAACTCCAGCTCCCAGGAAAGATCCTCCCCCGGGTACTCAAACTCCACCTTCGACGGCGGCAGCAAATCCGGCGCCATCTGGTAGTAGGTCAGCTTCTCCACCCCATAACTCCGCCCCAGCCCGCTGATGTCGATCTTCCCGTACTTGCCGTAAATCTCCAGCGAAAACAGGTTCTTCCACTCGGTCCACGTCGCGTGCAACTGCGCCGTCTGCCCCGCCGCCGTCTGCAGCAGCAGGAAGACGTTATCCTCCACCGGCATGTCCCAGAAATAGGTCGCAATCTGCCCCTGCACGTTCGGAAAATCGCCCATGTACCAGCGCGACAAGTCGATCAGGTGCATCCCCTGGTCAATCGCCTCGCCCCCGCCTGAAAGCTCCTCCACCGCGCGCCAATTCTTGTCATACCCCGGCCCGCCGCCGTGCCCGTAGCGCCCGCGAATGAACATCAGCGGCCCCGCCACGCCCGAATCCAGAATCTCTCGCGCCTTCTGCATCGCCGGGTGATACCGGTGGTTGAACCCAACCCGTACCCGCACGCCAGTCCGCGCCGCCGCTTCCAATACCGGGTCCAACTCCGCCGCCCGTCGCGCCCCCGGCTTCTCCACCAGGACATGTTTCCCCGCGCCCGCCGCCGCCGCCGCAATCGGAGCCAGTTCTTTATGAATGGTGGCAACGACGACGATATCGACATCCTCCGCCGCGACCGCCTCGCGCCAATCCGCCGTCGCCCGGACGCCGGGATACGCCGCCGCCAGCTTCTCGGCCAACTCGAGCTTCACATCGCAACAAACCGCGAGCTTCGCCCCGGCCAGCGCCTTCGCCCGTTTCTGCCCAATCAGTCCACAGCCAATAATCGCTACGCGCACGTGATGAAACGTCCTTTCCTCAATCCGTCGCCCGACCATTCCAGCCCCGACCCGGCCAAGCCCCCGATTCCACCTTCGACCGACCACGCCATCCCCGAACCAGCCAAGCCGGCACCTTCAACCCCACCGTAGCCCTGCCATTCCAGCCCGGACGCCGTAAAGCCCGCACCCAAAATCCCAGCACCGCCCTGCCATGCCAGCCCCGACCCAGCCAAGCCCGCGCCCCCAATCTCACAGTCGCCCGACCATTCCAGCCCGGACGCCGTCAAGCCCGCACCCAAAATCCCAGCACCACCCTGCCATGCCAGCCCCGACCCAACCAAGCCCGCACCGCAAATATCACTGCTACCGCGCCACTCCAGCCCCGACGCCGTCAAGCCCGCTCCCAAAATCCCACCGCCGCCCCGGCACTCCAACCCCAAACCCGCCAAACCAACTCCGAATCCCCGCACCCCAAACGCACCCCCGCCCGCCAACTCCGCAGCGCCCCACCACCCCAACTGCCCACACAAAAAACTACTCAAACTTCTTCCCCCGCTCCTCCGGCACAATTCGCCGCAGCGTATAAATATCAGTCCCAGCCAACTCCGCCCCCCAATTCCCCATCGTCTCCCACGGATCCCACTTCGCACTAATCAACCGCCCCGTCACCCCCCGCACCTCGTCACTAGCCAAAAACGCAATCAACCGCGCCGCCACCGCCGGATCATCCCCGCCCTTCTCCTTCTGCACCACAGCCTTCCCGTACTCCCCGCCCGCCGCCTCCGGCGCCGCCCGCAAAACAGCCTCCAACATCTCCGTATTCATCGCCCCCGGCGCCACACAGTGAATCCGAACCCCCA
>CAMATG010000585.1 GCA_945860645.1 Candidatus Sulfopaludibacter sp. SbA3
ATGGGGCCTTCGTGGTGTTTAAGGAGTTCCCCTACGGCGGTGTTGAGCTTGTAGCCGTTGCGATTAAACGGGATGTGGCTACCGGTGACCATGAGGGAACCCTTATGGTGCTGGAGCGCGAAGTAGGTCAACGCCGGGGTGGGAATGGCGCCGCAGTGGACAGGGTTCATACCGGTGTCGCGCAAGGCCTCAACGGCTGCGACGGCGAGGGTGGGGGAGCTAGGACGAAGGTCGATGGCGAAGTAGAAATCGTCGCCTCGGGTAATGCCGCCGTCGGCTGCGGGGAGGGCGAGTAGGTATTCGATTTCGGCGCGGATGTTCAGGTAGATTTCGAGCGGGGTGAGATGGATGATTTCGCCGCGGCGGCCGGAGGTTCCGAACTTCAGGACGACGGGCGCGTAGGTGAGGGAGGAGAGCAGAGTCACAGTGGCTATTTTCGCATTGAACCGGAGCGGCGGTAGCACGGCACTGTGGAAAACGTGTGGAAAACGGACGGGTTAACGGGTAGCCAGCCACGGCAGGCGGCCCAGGAGTTTGGCCCGGTTGTCCAGATAAAAACGGCTGGTGACGAGTTTGGTCTTGCCGACGGAGAGCGCCAGCATGACCGCTATGACCCCAATAGCCCAGAGCGCGGTTTCTGCGAGCGAAGTCTTCTGTTTGTGCGGTTCCGCCCAGCGGCCGTAGACGAGTTCGATGTGAACCCAGTAGATGAGTAACGACGTCTGGCCCAGTTGGCGCGGGATGCTGAAGCGCGAGCCGAGGCCGGCACCGGTGCGGATGCGCGGGATCCACTGGTTCCAGAAGAAGCCGAAGGCGCAGACCATCAGGATCACGCCGACTTTGATGAGCGTCAGGCAGGGGCTATCCAGCCAGAACTCGCTGTGGGGGTAAATGTTGTAGGGGAGATTCGACACGTACTGACCGGCGAAGGCGAGGGCGAAGCCGGCCCAACCGGCCCATTGCATGAGGTCTTCCCTGCCCTCTTCCGAGACACAACGAAACACGGTGCCACAGGCCATACCGAAGGCGACGAAGGTGCCCCAGGGGAAGAGCGCGAAGGCGCCGTAATCCGGCGCAAGGTACATGCGCATCAGGCTTTCTGGAGCGTCGGCCTTCCAATCACTCATAAAGGGCGCGCCGAAGGCGATGATGCCGGCCACCGCCATGGCTCCGCGGATCCGCCCCAGCCGGCCGAACGCGGAGATGGGGGCGAGCATGACGCAGGCGGCGCCCATGCAGTTGAGAATGTCGACACGAAGCAGATCGCGCCACGGCGAATTCGGCCAGTAGAACGCGAACATCTGCAGGCGAAAAAGCAGCGCGAGCGAACCGAGGAAAGCCGCGCGTTTCAGAGCGGCGTAGCTGCGGCCGCCCGGCCCGGCGCCCTTCTGCTGTCGGCTATCGATGAGGAATGCCAGGGTGACGCCGGAAAGAAACAGGAACACCGCCGGGGCCACGCCGCCGGGGAACTGCGACATCATGTAGACGCCGGTGTCGCGGAGGTCCTTGTGCGTGAAGCTCTCCCAGACGTGCCCTTGGAGCATGACCAGGGTGGCGGCGCCACGCGTCCAATCGATGAATCCCAGGCGTTCGGCGCGCGAAGTTTTGCTGGGCGGCGCCGGGGTTGCCGGCAATGTCTCGACGGGACTGCTCACGTTTGGCCTTTTCTCACGGTATCGTATTTCTGATGCCTACGGACTTCACACGCCGCACAGTTTTGTTCTCGGGGATGGCCGCGGCCCTTTCCGCTCAGACGCCCGGGGAACGGATCCTGGACCTGCACCAGCATTCGCCCTACTCCGGACGAACCGATGCCGAGTTGATCGCGCACCAGGAAAAGATGGGGATCCTGAAGAGCGTACTGTTGCCGGCGGGCGCGCGCTATGGGCTGGCGGCCGGGGCGGGTGGGAACGACATTTGCCTGAACCTGGTGCGGAAGCATCCGGAGAAGTTTGTGATGTTCGCCAACGAGGGGCCGGCGCCGGACCAGACCAAGGCGGTGATTGAGAAATACCTGAAGCTGGGCGCGATCGGCATTGGGGAGCAGAAGTTTCCGGTGGATGCCGATGGCGCGCATGTGCACCTTATCGCCCAGATCGCGCGGGATTATAAGGTTCCGGTGTTACTCCACTTTGAACACAACACCTATAACATCGCGTTCCAACGGTTTTATAAGATTCTGGAGAAGTATCCCACGGTGAACTTCATCGGGCATGCGCAGACCTGGTGGGGCAATATTGACAAAGACCTGCAGCAGGAGGTCCTCTATCCGCGGACCCGGGTGACGGCGGGCGGCATTACGGATCAGTATCTCCGGGACTATCCGAACATGTATGGCGACATGTCGGCGGGCTCCGGGTTGAATGCGCTGTTGCGGGACGAAGACCACGCGCGGGGGTTCCTGGAGCGGCACCAGAATAAGTTGATCTATGGCAGCGATTGCAATGACGCCGTGGGGCATGGGGACCGCTGTAGCGGGGCGAAGCAGATCGAGACGATCAAGCGGTTGAGCCCGCACGCCTCGGTGACGCGGAAGATCTTCTGGGAGAATGGGGTGCGCGTGCTGGGGCTGGCGGCGCGGGGCCTTGTGAAAGGCTAGCGCTAAACTAGTGACATGCGCCTGGCTCTGCTCCTCCTCCTTACCGCCGCTGGCCTCTTCGCGGAGTTCCTCGAAATCCGCATCGACGTCCGGAACATGGACTGCGTCACCTGCGTGCAGACCATGGAGACAGGGCTGAAGAAAATCCGCGGCGTGGAGAAGGTCACCGTAGGCCCACAGAGTAGCGTCGAATTCATCCTCGTCCCCGGGAACAAGCTGACACTCGAGCGGTTCCGGGACGCCATTAAAGGCGTCGGCTTCACTCCCGGCGCCGCCCAGGTCATCGTCCGCGGCAAACCCGCCACCACCGAAGGCCAGTGGAAGTTCGAGGTCGAAGGCCTCGCCAAGATGTACAACCTCTCGGCGCCGCACAACGACACCATCAAGGCCCTGGCCGCGCTCAACGGCAAACTGATCACCGTCAAAGCCGTCAGCGCGCCGCCCCCCGACCCGCGCACCATGCCGTCGCTCGATGTCGACTCGGTGGTCGATCCGAAGTGAGCGAGCGCTCCCTCGCCTTTCGCGCCCTTCAATACCCCAATTTCCGCATCTTCATCGCCGGCCTTGCCATCAGCCTGATCGGCACCTGGATTCAATCAGTCGCCCTCAGCTGGCTGATCTACCGCCTCACCCATTCCGAATTCCTGCAAGGCATGTCGAACTTCTGTTCCCACATGCCCGTCCTGCTGCTCAGCCCCCTCGCCGGCCTCGCCGCCGACCGCTTCCCCCGCCACTACATCGTCCGCATCACCCAGACGATCTTCCTCGCCCACGCCTGCCTCCTGGCCTATCTCACGCTCACCCACCAGGTCACCGTGACGCAGATCCTCGTGCTCGCCAGCCTCCTCGGTTGCGCCAACGCCTTCGACATCCCCGCCCGCCAATCGCTCATGATTCTCCTCACCTCCAAGGAAGATCTTCTCGGCGCCATCTCGCTCAACTCGGTCGCCTTCAACACCGCTCGCACCCTCGGCCCCTCCCTCGGCGGCGTCCTCGTCGCCACCCTCGGCGAAGGCATCTGCTTCTCTGTCAACGCCGTCAGTTTCCTCGCCGTCCTCGCCTCCCTCTGGATGCTGAAACTCCCGCCAACCCCGCCCCGCGAGCGCCACAGCGAAGAAGGCCTCGCCGCTGGCGTCCGTTACGCTTGGACGCGCCCCGCCATCCGCTACCCGCTGGCCCTCTGCGGCATCATCACGCTCACCAACGCTCCTCCCCTCGTCCTCGGGCCGTTCATTGCCGACGGCCTGTTTCACCAAGGCGCCACCGGCCTCGGCATTCTGATGGCCGCCTTCGGCCTCGGCGCCACCGTTGGCGTCGCCCAACTGGCTGTTAAAAAATCCAGCGACGGTCTCCAATCCATCGCCGGGCAAGGCGCGCTATTCTACGGCATCGCCCTGCTCTGCTACGCGCTGGTCCCCTACTTCTGGATGGTCGTCCTCTGCAGCTTCATCGCTGGCTACGCCTATTTCCGCCAGAACGCGGCGAACAACGCGCTGATCCAGGCCGTCGTCGACGAAAAGTACCGCGGCCGCGTCATGTCGTTCTACACCATGATGGCCGTCGGCATGCTCCCCATCGGCAGTTTCCTGGCCGGCTGGGCCGCCGAACGCTTCGGTCCTCGCCCGGTGCTGGCTGTCTCCGCCATTCTCGCCTGCGCCACCGGCGCCGCTTTCCTCATCTACACTCGTTCCATGGACGCTCAAGAATGTTCCGCCCAATAATCGCCATACTCCTATTCCTCGCGGCCGCCCACGCCCAACCCTCGAACAAGGACCTGTTCGACCAAATCGACCCCACCCTCAACGACCTCGCCGCCCTCACCGGCCTCGCCCCCAAAACCAAGGTCGACCGCGATTTCATCACGCGCGAAAAGCTGAAGGAGTTCCTCAAAACCCGCATCGATGAAACGGTGAAGCCGGAGGAGATCCGCATCGAAGAGTTGACGCTCCGCCTCTTCGGCTTCATCCCGGAAAGCTACG
>CAMATG010000586.1 GCA_945860645.1 Candidatus Sulfopaludibacter sp. SbA3
GATTCCAGGCGGGATTTCGCTGTGCGACAAGACGGTGAGATTGGGAAGGGACGACTCCGTCAACTGCCGGAGGAAGAATCGCGTACCACTGCCGGTTAGCGCGATCACCGGACCGTCTGCGCTGCCGATGACGGCGCGGATCCGGTCCACGATTTCGTGAATTCGCTTCGGAGCCAAATTGATGGCGGAATTTGTTTCTGTATGTTCGATCGCCGATTCGATCAAGCCTTCCATCGCCGGGTCGATAAGGCATGCATGCAATTCGTTAGCGGAATTCAAATAGGGCCGGACGACCATTCGCCGGATCGACTGGCGGACGTACTCGGTCAGCAGGACCGGATTCCGGGTCACTCCGGCGGCCTCGCCGAGCGACTCGAGAATGGAAACAGCATCTCGAATCGAGACCCGCTCACGGAGGAGATTCTGCAAAACTCTCTGCACGGTAGCCAGAGGGAGCAATTTGGGAACCAAATCCTCGACGACTTTCGGATTTTCCTCTGCGACCCGATCCAGCAGCCGTTTGGCATCCTGGCGGGAATAGAGTTCATGCGCATATTCCCGAATCGTTTCAGCCAGATGCGTACCAAGAACGCTGACCCCATCGACGACGGTATAGCCCGAGTTGCGAGCCTCCTCGGATTGTCCTGAGGCGATCCAGAACGCGGCAATTCCGAATGCGGGTTCCCGAGTTGAAACGCCTTCCAATTTGGGACAATCCCGAGAGGTGGGGATAGCCATATCCATTCCCGAAGGAAGTTCGAACCGTCCGATCTCGACACCCTTCAGACCGATCGTGTACTCGCGCGCCTTCAGGTTGAGATTGTCGGTCACGCGAACAGCGGGCACAAGGTATCCAAGGTCAGTGGCAAGTTGTCGCCGGATACCGGCAATTCTTCGTAAAAGTGGCGAATTTACGCCACCCTCAACAAGCCGTACCAGCCCAAGTCCGACCTCCACTGAAAGGGGTTCCACTCGCAACAACGTCTCCAGGTTCTCCCGCTGCGGCGCCGGAACCTCGGCCTCAGCGGCCTGGGGATCAGGCAGCGCCTTTTGCCGGAGCCGCCAGCCAATGGTGCCCGTCCCGAGGCCAAGCGCCAGAAAAGGAACCGTCGGCAACCCCGGAAACAGCGCCATCGCGCCCAAAACACCGCCGGCGAGCAACAGCGGTTCAGCCACGCTGAAAATCTGCTTCTCAAAATCACTTCCCAGGCGGTTTTCCGATCCGGCGCGGGTGATAATCAGCGCGCCGCAGACCGAGATCATCAACGCAGGAATGACGGTCACCAAGCCATCACCGATCGTCAGAATGGTGTAGGTCTCAATGGCTCGGCGCAGTTCCATCCCATGCTGGAACACGCCAATCAGGAATCCGGCGAGAATATTGATAATTGTGATGATGATGCTCGCCACCGCGTCCCGCTGCGTAAACCGGGACGCCCCGTCCATGGCGCCGAAGAACTCGGCCTCTGCGGAGAGTTGTTTCCGACGCTGACGGGCCTCGGCCTCATCGATCAGGCCGGCATTCAGATCCGAGTCGATCGACATCTGTTTGCCTGGCAACGCATCAAGGGTGAAGCGGGCGGTGACTTCCGAGATGCGAACCGCACCGTGGTTAATGACGACATATTGGATCGCGATCAGGACCAGAAAGATCACTAGGCCGATGATGTAGTTCCCGCCGACGACAAAGTTCCCAAACGCTTCAATTACCCCTCCGGCCGCCGCGGTGCCGCTGTTACCGTGCAGTAGAATGAGGCGCGACGAGGAGATGTTCAATGCGAGTCGAAACAACGTCATCAACAGGAGCGCCGTTGGGAACACGCTGAAATCCACCGGGCGGGCGATGTAAATCGACACGAGCAGAAGGATGACGGATAGCGTGATGTTCGCACTGATGAGCAGATCCAGCAGGAACGCGGGGATCGGCGTGATCATGAACAGCACAATCCCGAGCACCCCAAGCGGAACCGACAGATCTCGCCAGGGGATCTTCTCCATTGACCCGGACGCCGCCTTGCCCGCTTTCAGGGCTGGGGCCTTACGAGAAGACTTCCCTGCACTCACCGGAGCGTGCGGCGGGATTTCGGCGGATACGGCGGGGACGGTGGAGGCAGGTGCTGACATGGTGGGAGAGAGAGAAATTCAAATTGACGGATCAGGCAAACGACTGGCCGGGCAAGCGCCCGCCCATGATGCGGTACAGATAAGCGAGGATTTCCGCGACGGCTTTGTAGAGGTGGGGAGGAATCTCCTGGCCAACCTCCGCTGCGGCAAACAAAGCGCGAGCCAGCGGCGGGTTCTCGATGATCGGGACCTCGCTCGAGATCGCGAGTTCACGAATGCGGCGCGCCACGTGATTGCGGCCCTTGGCGACCACTTTTGGCGCTGCGCCGGCGCCAAGATCGTAACGAATCGCCACGGCGTAATGGGTCGGATTCACGATGACAGCGGAGGCCTTCGGCACATCGGCCATCATCCGGCGGCGGGACATGTCCCGCTGCATCCGGCGGACTTTGGCCTTAATCTGCGGATTTCCTTCCATCTCTTTGTGCTCGTCCCGGATCTCCTGTTTGCTCATCCGCAGTTTCTTCATGTACTTCTGGTTCTGGCGCATCCAATCGAACAGACCCAGGAACAGGAACACATAGAGAGAGCGTTCGATCAGGTCACGCAGAGACGCCCCAACGACGGTGACGCCCTGCGCCCACGGCAGCAGAGGCAAGTAGAGAAATTGCTGGGCATGGCCCCATACCAGCCAGGTAGCGACTCCGAGGAAGACAGGCAGCAAAAGCGCGGATCGCAGAAACTGGGAGAGATTTTGCGCCGGTAATTCCGTAATCCGCGACATCGGGTTTAACCGCTGTAGATCGGGAGCAAGTTTCTTACCGGAGACGCCCAGCCGGGATGCGGCCAACTGCGCGATCAGCGCGGTCGCCGACAACATCAAGCCACTCACAAGCAGCCCACCCATGGCCGGCGCCAGTCGATTCCTGAACAGGTAGATCAAGCCCTCCCGCTGCAGATCCGTCCCGGAAAAGGCCAGCTTCACAAAGCTCTTGGTGTAACCAACGGCGTCAAACAGGAACTCCTGAAAGCCGGATAACAGCAACATCGCAAAGACAATGAACTGAGCCCCGCTAACCAGTTCCTTTGTGGAGATGTAGTTGCCCTCTTTCCGGGCCTGCTCCAGTTTCCGTGGTGTCGCTTTCTCTGTTCTGTTATCGCCGTCGCCCATGTCGCTACCTCGGACCCGCCATCAGGAGTTGCATCACTTCGAACGACCGCAGCGAGGCGCGCTCGACGGCGCCAGGTAACATTGGCGTGCCGTAGGCCAACAACACCATCGAGGCCAACATCTTCAGCGGAAAGCTCAACGACAGCAACTGCAGTTGCGGCTGAATGCGGCTCAACAACGCCAATGCCGTGTCGATCACAAGGAGGATTGCCACAATCGGCAGGGAGCACCGGATGGCATCGATGAAGAGCTGCGGGAATAGCGCCATCACCGCGCCAATATGCTGAGTCGTCAGCGTAAACTGGCCAGGCGGCACGGTCTGAAGCCCCGAGAGAAGAAACCGGAACAGGACCGTATCCAAACCCATCGCCAGAAACAGCAGTGATGACCCGAGGCTGATCAGAACCTGCAGAATTGCCGAATCGGCGTTGCTGGTCGGGTCGATCGTGGATGCGTAAGAGAAGCCCGCCTGGAGGCCAATCATCTGTGTACCCAGTTGTAGCCCCTCTTGAATCAGCGCAACGCAGAGTCCCAGTCCAACACCTAGTGCCGCTTCGGAAAGCGCGATTTTCGCCATATCCCCGAGCGAGTACAAGGCCCGGTCTGTCTGCCCCGTCCAGGGCATCAGCAGAACGGTGAACAACACCGCCAGCACCAGCCGGTGGAGCTCAAATCCCAGCCGAAGTCCAGGGATAGGAAGAAATGTCAGTAAGCCCGTTATCCGGCAAAGCACCAGCCCGAAGTTGAACAGGAGGCTGAATGGGATGCGCAGTTCGGCCGAAGAATATGCACCCTGCAGATGAATCGCATCAATGGGCATATCGCCCCAGATCCCCGAAGATGCCGATCGTGTACTCCATCAATCGGGTCAGCATCCAAGGCAGGAACAAGAAGATCGCGGCCAGAAACGCAGCCAAACGCGGAACGGAGCCAAAGGCGGAATCCTGGATCGAGGTCACAATCTGAATGAGACTGATAATCGCCCCGGCCACAAAGCCGACGAGCAACAACGGCAGTGCCAGCCAGAAGGTCTGCATCAACGCCTGTCGAACGATTTCAGAGACAGCTTGGGGAGTCATAAGAGTTCAGTAGAAGGAACGAACCAGAGAACCGGCCACCAGATTCCAGCCGTCCACGAGAACGAACAGCAGGATCTTGAAGGGCGAGGAGACCATCGCCGGAGGTAGCTGCACAATCCCGACGCTGAGTGTGACGGAAGCCACAAGCAGATCGATGATGTAATCCTTTCACCAGGAAATCCGCAAAATATTCTAGGCTCAGCTATAACTATTTCAGGAACTAAGGTTTATCCCACTACTGGAAAATTATCTGTTACCTCAG
>CAMATG010000587.1 GCA_945860645.1 Candidatus Sulfopaludibacter sp. SbA3
TTTTTCCGGGGACCGCCGGGAAATGTGTAACCAATGCCTCCTGCCTGCATCCAAGTGGACGTGGCACAATAGCTGCATAGGAGCTTATCGAGATGAAACAGGTTCTCTTTACCGGGTTTGCGGTGTTGGCGATGGCCGGACTGGCCCCCGCGGCCGAATTCAAAGGCTGGATCAGCGACGCCTCTTGTGGCGCCGGCAATGCGTCCTCGTCCCAGGCCTCGCGTGACTGCGCGGACCGCTGCATCAAAGGCGGCGCGGCGCCGGTGTTCGTGACGGAGAAGGATCAGAACGTCTACAAGGTCAGCAACGCCGAAATGGCGAAGGCCCACTTGAAGAGCAAGGTTCAGATCACCGGCGAACTCAAGGGCGACACGTTGGTGATTGCCAAGATTATCGACATCAAAGACTAATTTCGGTCTTCGGTCTTTTGAACGGGGCGGCCTTCGGGCCGCCCCGTTTCGTTTTGGTGGCGCTACCCGACCCTACTTCTTCGCCGCCGGCGCCGCCGCGGCAGCCGCTTCCTTCGCCCCAGCCGCCAGCTCCCGCACCTCGTTCACGGTCTTGGCGTCCAACACATACACGTCCGGCCCATCAGCGCGCCGGGCAAAATACATCTCGCCCTGCTTCGTCACGGTCACTTTTTCTTTCCCCACCGTGAACTCGGCCACCATCGCTCCCGCCGCGCTGTCGGCGAACTTCACCGCCGCCAGCTCCCGCAGCCGGTCCAGCACCTGCTGCACCGAACCCGGGTCGATCGTCTTGCCGTCGCGCTTCCAATCGTTCCCGCTCTTGGCGAAGACGAAACTCTTCTCGCCGTCCTTCACCTCCACGCGGTCCGGTTGCGTGAAGCCGAACTCGAACAGCTTCTTATTCCGGAAGTCGTCGAGCCCCTTCCCCAGCGATTCGCCCAGCGACGCCGGGGTCTTGAAAACCCCCTCCACCGCGCTCGACCGGGCGAAGTAATCGGCCTCATTCCCCTTGCGGACTTCAATCTGCTGCGTGCCCTTATTGTCGGTCACCTTCGCAACGGCAACCAGCTTCGCCGTGGCGAACTTCGCCGGCAGCGTGGCTTCCTCTTCGGTGTCGTTCAACACATCCAACCGCGCCTCGGCCAGCGCGCGCACCAGCTGATCGGCCGCCACCGGATCGGCCCGCAGCGGTTTTGGCTTCAGAATCGTCCAGTTCCCGCCGACGTTTTTGCCGAAGGTGATCGCGCCCAGTTCGACGCTCGTCAGCTTCTCGGTATCGAACGACAACAGCCGCTTATCCCGCAGGTCGCGCCACGTCTTGTCGAACATCTGCTTGGTCGCGGTGACCACCGAATAGAGCTTCGGATCGCCCTCCACGCGCACGTACGACGACGTCCCGCTCGGCGTGTCGTCGCCGAAATGAACGGTGTGCGTCTTGCCGTCCTTGCGGCCCACGATGACCGTAATCAACGGATCCGCCAGCCCGTACGCCTTCATATCGGCGGGCTTCTCGTCCACCAGCCGGTCGGAGCTGAAAACCGCAAGCGTGCTCAACAGATTGCCGACAACGGCCTGATCCCCGCCCAACTCCTGCGGCGCCTTCAGCACCCACAGAGCGCCCTTCTCCAGCACCAAAGGCGCCGCGCCCATGCGGCGGATCTCCAGCTTATTGATCTGGTCCTGCGGGATCTCCAGAATCTTCGGGGCGTCGTCCGGCGAAGCCACCTTGCCGGGCTCCTGTTTATTGGACCACCAGAGCGCGCCGCTGAGCCCCGCCAGGACCAACGCGGCAAGGATGAGACGTTTGGGATCCATCGTGCTATCTCCGTTTCAACCAGACCGCGATCCCGGCCGCCAGCACCGCCAGCGCGGGCAGGAAGCTGGTCACATACAGCACCCAGAACTGATTGGGCTTCACGTTCAGGCGCCGGTCTTCCGGCTCCTTGGGACGAATGGAAATCAGGTCCTCATCGGCCGACATCCAGTTCACCATGTTCAGGAACATGTCCCGGTTGCCGTAGCGGTTCAACATCGCCGCGCTGGCCCAATCGACCGAGCCAACTACAACCACGCGCCCCTGCTTCTTGATGTCGCCGCCCCCGCCAACGGTGGTCACGGCGCCCACCACAAACGGCCCATTGCCATCCTTCGGCGGCGGGCCGGCCTGCAGTTTGGTCAGGTCCAGCGTCTTGGTGGCGAAGGCGTCGGGCGTTGTGCCGAACAGTTTCTCGGCGCCCTGTTTCACGTCCAGGCTCCGGGCCAGCGGGATCAGCGCCGGCAACCCGCGCATGTCGCGCACAATCGGGTGCTGGGAGAAGTCCTCGATGGCGACGACGCCCTGCCCCGACGGATCGAACAGCAGGTTGCTGTTCACCCGAATGTTCCAACCGGCCAGCAGCGCGAACAGCTTCGCGTTCTCATCGGTGTCCTCGCGCGCGCCCTTCAGCGCCGGAGGCAGCAGGAACATCGCGTCCCCGCCCTTTTCCACGAACGCCTTAATGGCGGCCACGGTCTCGTCGTTGTACTCGCTCCGCGCGCCCGCGGAAAGCAGAATCGTACACGCGGCGGGAATCTCGGTCTTCTCCACAATCTTCACAACCTGCGTCTTGTAGTTGTTCCGTTCCAGCGCGGCTTTCACGCCGGCGAAACCGGCCGGGTCGGCACCCTCGAAGGAGCGCTCCCCGTGGCCATCCAGCGAACACACCACCTGCTCTCCCGCCTGTTGCATGCGCACCATGGCGCCGGTGATCTCCTGTTCGGTAACGGCCTTGGCCTCTTCGCGACGCGTGCCGTTGTCCAGGATCAGCGTGCCGTAGCTGCGGGCGCCCAGCGCCTTGGCTTTGCCCGGATCTTTATCGGGGTCGATGTATTCCACTTTGAACTTCGTGGAAAGGTTGGCGTACCGGTCCAGCATGCCCTTGCCTTCTTCAAACCGGTTAGTCCGGTGGAAGTAGTAGGCGCGCAGGTCACTCTTCAAACCACCGACCACTTTTTCGGTCTGATCGGAGAGCGAGAACTTCTTATTGGCCGTCGTGTCGAAGGACTTGTTGTTGCGGTCCGCCAGCACGTTGATGACGACCAGAACGGCGAGGAAGATCGCCACATAAAGGCCCGTATAGGCCGTGAATTTGGTTTGCCGGGATGCTGCCATGGTTATGCCCTCCACCGCAGAGATTCCAGCGAACGCGCGGTCAGGAAGATGCCCAGCGCGATCACGGAGAGAAAGAACACAGTGTCTTTGGTGTCGATGACGCCGCGCGCAAAAGAATTGAAATGCGCCGTCAGCGACAGGTACGCCAACACCTTCGCCCAGCCGTCGGCCTTAAACGTGGTGGCCCAGTCGAAGGTCCAGAACAGCAGGCACATGCCGAAGGTCGTGGCCCCGGCGACGATCTGGTTGCGCGTCGTGTTCGAGATAAACATGCCGATGGCGAGCAGCGCCCCGCCCTGCAGGAACATGCCGAGATAGGCAGTGGCGAGCGGACGCCAATCGGGGTTGCCGAACATGAACGTGAAGCTCAGGCAGAACAGCTTGACGCCCAGAATGCAGCCGTACATGCCCATCGCGCCCAGCCATTTGCCGAGAATGATTTCCATGTCGGTGATGGGCGAGGTGATCAGCAGTTCGATGGTGCCGGAGCGTTTCTCTTCAGCGAAGAGGCGCATGGTGATCATCGGAATCAGGAACAGCGAAAGCACGCCGGCATTGGAGACGACCGGGGCGATCACGTAACCGTTCAGGTCCGCCGGGCCTTGCCCCTGCATCGACATTTCGATGAAGTTGGCGATGGCGATCAGCGAGAACCAGCCGGAAATCAAAGCGTAGATAGCCAACAGCGCGTAGGCGATGGGCGAGACGAAGTAGCTCTTTAGCTCTTTCTGAGCGATGGCAAGAATGTTGCTCATGCGGCTTCTCCTTTCTCAATTTCTTCTGCTTTCGCTTCTTCCGTCTTATCGGAGGAGGTCAATTGCAGGAAGACGTCTTCGAGCGACATGCCGGCCGACTTCAGTTCGGTGAGCGCGAAGCCGCCTTCGACGATGGCGCGAGCCAGATCGGCGCGAATGCTGCGGCCCTGCAGGCTTTCCACTTCAAAATTGGCGCGATTGTTTTTGTCGTCGCGCAGGATGACTTTGCTGACGCCCGCCACCTGTTCCAGGCGGCGCTGCACGGCGCTGACGTCCAGCGTCCCTTCGCGGGCTTCCACTTCCACGCCCACGTTCTCCGACCCGCGCATACGGTTGGTCAGATTATCGACGGTGTCGGTGGCGACCAGCTTGCCTTTGGAGATAATGACGACGCGCTCGCAGGTGGATTCCACCTCGGGCAGAATGTGCGTCGAAAGAATAATCGTGTGGTCCCCGGCCAGGCCTTTGATCAGCTCGCGGGTTTCCAGGATCTGCTTCGGATCGAGACCGGAAGTGGGCTCGTCCAGGATCAGCACGTCCGGGTTATGCAGCAGCGCCTGGGCCAGGCCGACGCGCTGTTTGTAGCCTTTGGAGAGCTTGGCGATCAGCTTGGTGCGGACGTCGCCGATGTTGATTTTGCCGGAGACTTCTTCGATGCGTTTGGCCAGGTCGTTGCCGCGCAGGCCCTTCAGCT
>CAMATG010000588.1 GCA_945860645.1 Candidatus Sulfopaludibacter sp. SbA3
GGAAAAGTACTTCACCCGGGCCGCCGAGCGAGTCCGCAAGGCCCGTCTCCGGCTGAACCGCATCGCCGATCTCGAAGCCGTCCGCCAGCGCGCCCTCACCGCCAAAGTCAATCCCTCACCCTGGCCGCCCGGTTCCGCTCCTACGGCCCCCGTCATGCCGGTCGTGCCGCCGCCCCAAGCGCCACCCGTCGTTGTCCAGCCGGTCTCGGTCGACCCTGCTCCAATTCCCGCGCCAACCCCGGTCCCCGTTGCTGACCCCACCCCCCCACCCGCGCCCGCGCCTACGCCCATTCCGGACGTCGTTGTCGTCAACAAACTTATACCGGCATCGCCCTCGCCCGCTGCTCCCACGGAGCTGCCCCCAACGCCGCCCTCCGCCGATCCCGCCTTGCAGGAAGCGCTGGAGCAGGTCTTGAATGACCCTCGCCCCGACTCAGCCCAGGAGAAGGTATTTCGGACTTTCATTCGTCTCCGCCTGAAGGCCCTGCCCACCGCCGTCACCGACGACGTCAAACGTCAGCTCGAAGCCATCGGTCCCGCCGCCTACTCGCTCACGGCTCTGCAGTCCCGGCGCGTCATCCACCAGGAGGCCAAGGCCTGGACCGCCCTGCAACCGAAACTCACCATCTACCGCGAATCCGTCACCGCCTTCGCTGCCGATGGCAAGCTCTCCCCGGATGAGCGCGCGGCCCTGCAAGCCATGGCGAAGCAACTCGGGCTCGCCCCCGAAGACGCCTCCGCCATCGACGCGTCCATCAAACTCCCCGAATAAAGGACTTTCTATGAAAACGATCTTCTCCCTGCTCGCCTTGGCTGTCACCTTCTCCGGTGACGCCATGGCGCAGCAACCACCCTCTGGTCCGCCTCCGGCGGGATGCCAATGCGCCCAAGGCCACTGGTACGACCCCAACGTCAAATCCTGTGTCACAACCGCCTGTGAAGTCGTGAAGGGCATGCCCGACGGCGACAAGGGTGGTGGCTTCTTTGCCTGGAACGGGCATCTGTTTACGAAGACCGCTTGCACCAACCCCAACACCAATACCTGCCTGAATGGCCCGGCCGGTACCATTTGTACCTTTGCCGGGAATGGGACGGCCGGTACTGCTCCGGACGGCTCTGTCGTCAAGACCAGCCCCATCACCCCCGGCACGCTGGCGTTCCATTCGAAGTTCAATGCCCTGCTGTTCACCGAAAACAACAAAATCAGAGGCGTCCATCCCATGAATGACACGTTCTACACGCTGGCCGGCAGCGGTTCCCCAGGCTATCTGGAGGGCCCTGCGCTCTCCGCCAGAATGCAGGACATCTCAGGGCTCACCACGCACCCCACGCTTGGCTACGTCTACTTTTCCCAATTCAACTCCTACGCCCTCCTCCGTAGCGTCAATCTGGGCTCCAGCGTCACCACCAGTCTGATCGCCGGAGATCCGAACGTGGCCAATCAGAGCGTGGATGGCCCCGCAACGGCCGGCGCCAAAATGTGGTGGCCCCGCGACATATCTCTCTCCTCCTCCGGAGTGCTCTATTTCGTTGAAGTCTTCTCCAAGAAGCTCCGCACCATCACCAATTCGAACCAGGGGGCCACCGTTTGCACCTTCCCCGGTGTCTCCAACGTCTCCGGTTTTGCGCTCGGCTCCGGCACCGATGTCTTTCTCCTCGACGCCACCGGCAATCGCGTCCTCCGCAGCTCTCTCTCCTGCGCGGCGCCGGTCCAGTTGGCCACAGGCTTAACCGGTCCCATGATCTACGACGGAGCCAAGAATCGCCTGGTCCTCAAAAAGGGAGCTAACCAGGTCGTCGAAATCAAAGGTGTCAACTCCAACAGCACTGTGTTGGCTCCAACTGTCCTTGCCGGAAGCGGCGCTTTCGGCAACGCCGGCGACACCGGTGCCGGACCGGCTGCCCAACTGAAGGGCGTCAACGGCTTGGCCATCGGCCCCGGCGGCCACCTCTACATCTCAACCGGAGACAAGATCCGGGTTCTAAAGCAGTAACAGGAAAGGGAATCATGCAACCAAATAGCAAGACAATCACCGCGCTTCTGTGTGCAACCAGCGCGATCGGCATCACCGCTTATCAGGCCTTTGCACAGGCTCCCCAGGCACCCGCCGCACCCCTGCACCTCCAAGTGCCGGGCCGGGACCTTAACCAGCAACCGATCGCCTTCTCCGGCGCCACGTTAACCTTTCAATCCGAAAACGCCGCCAGCATCGCTGTCACTACCCCCGAGAAAGAGAAGCTCACTCCCATTCGCATGGAGGTGGGTAACGCGCTCAGCACCCTGACGCCCGCCGCCGATGGCACTCTTCGCGGACAGGTCGTCGCCAGCCTCTCGGAGATGCGTGCCGAAAATGAGCGCCGGATCCGCATGAAGGACCAGGAGATCCCAATCTTCGAGGGCCGCACGCAAGTGGCCGTTCGCAAGGCCTCGTCGTTCGTGATCGCCAATGAGCAACTCACCACCGGCAAAGCCATCCCCATCATTTCCGTCGGCAACCCCGCCAATATCGACATTGCCCGCTCGCTCCTGATCAACGATCCCTCCGTGACGCAGGATCCCACCCGCACCCGAACCAGTTGCGCCACGCCCTCGCTCGGAGCGTGGAGCTTCGGTCACCTCATGAATCAGATGGCCAACCAACAGCAGACCGGCATCAGCGGCAGCGAATTGGCCCGTCGCTGGCTCCAGCGTTTCCAGTTCCCGCAGGTGGTGAACGACCAGATCTCCAATCCCCATCCCGCCGTCGTTTCCCAGATTCTCGCCAAGTGGCAAGCGCTCAGCGGAGCCAATAATCCTCTCGACATGGGCAAGGCCCCGTTCCGTCTGCTCGCAATCGTCAACCGCGTCGACCTTCGCAAGTCCACCTCCTACGGTGGCGGCGATGCCGGAGAGGCCCGATTCGTCTTCGGCGCCGTCGACCCGCAGACCTGCGCACCGCTCCAGTTCACCGCCATCTTCGAGTACGAGGTCCCGCGAAAGCTCTGTAACGACATCAAGGCCTGGGCGAAACGCTGGAAGGACCTCGATCAGCATCCGCTCGGCTCCCCGGCCTATCGCGCCGCGCTCCAACTTATCACCGACGATTTCACCAAAGCCAACGCCAACCCCGCCAAGCAGAACGGCAGTGCTCTCGGTCAACTCCGGACCAACGAGAAGCTTGGCCCGCCCGACTGGCAACTTCGTGAATTCCGCCTGTCTCCCGCCAATGGCGGCCATCTGGAGCAGGTCACCGTGAAGCAGACCCCGGCGAACAGTTTTGACAAGACCCCCACTCTGGCCAGTTTCGTCGCCTCCAAGCTGAACGCGATTCTTGCCGAAAAGCACGCCGTTCCCCTCCAGTTCCCCACTGGTACTCCGTTCCTCGCGGCGCACGCCGACACGCCCAACTTGAATTGGACGTGGGACCAGGGAACCGGCAAAGTCATCACCAATCGCCCCGCCCGCCACAAGTTCGCGCTCAATACTTGCAATGGCTGTCACGGCGGCGAAGCAAACACGATCCTCTTCAAGCACATCGATGTTGCTGGGTACACGCCAACCGCGGCTGGACTCTCCAAGTTCCTGACCGGCGAAGTCAATCGCCCTGATCCTGCCGACGGTTCGCCCGCCCGCAGCTTCAACGACCTGAAGCGCCGTGCCGCCGATCTGGACGCGCTCATCAACTCGCCCTGTTTCATGCACCCGTTCATGGCGCCAGGTACGATGGTCCATTAACCACCAAGCCGCGCGGCTCCCGCCAGCCGCGCGGCATACTCCCGGATGCCCTTCGGCCAGCCGGCCATCAATGCCACAAACTTCTCCCCATCCCCGGCATACAGCGCCCGCGTCGTCTCCTCATACCCGGGCAGATTCCCCGCCATCGCTGTCAGAAACCGTCCCGCCGCCTCCCGCCCCCGTCGCTCCTTCTCTCCCGGCATTGCCCGCGCCTGATCCACCAGTCGCCGAATCGCCGCCGACGCGCCGTTCGGCTGCGCTTCCAGCCACTCCCAGTGCCGTGGCAATAGCGAGATCTCCCGCGACACCACACCCATCTTCGGCCGCCCCGGTCCCGCCGTTGGCTGCAACGGCTCCCGCCAGTTGAAATCCACCTGCCGTCCCGTCTGGTCTTCAAAGCAAAGCAGGCCTGCCTCCCCCTTCGTCTTCACCCACTTTCGCGCCCCCTCCAAACCGCCCGCAATCCGCCGGTTACCGTGGAACGCCGTGAACGTCTTCATTTCATCCATACGTGAATATTACCCGGATAAAAAGCAGCCGTCAATAACACCCGGGTAAAACTAAATCGTGATCAGCTCCACGCGGTGTTCCGCCACAGCCTCCGGAATTACCGTCACCCCCAGTCCCGGTCCCGCCGGAACGGCCACTTTGCCATCCGCCCCCAGGACGATCTTCTCCGCGATCACCGCATCGCGAAACGGACTCTCCGTCTGGTCAAACTCAAACATCGGCGGCGGCGCGGCCAGCGCCTCGGTGATCGGTGCGCAGGTCGCCATCCACTGCAAAATCGCGGCGGTGCGGACGGCCGTGCCCCAATTGTGCGGGATCACCTGAATGTCCTTCAGCCAGC
>CAMATG010000589.1 GCA_945860645.1 Candidatus Sulfopaludibacter sp. SbA3
TCCATGAATTCGGTGCGGGTGCCGTCGGGGTCGAAGACGTTCAATTGGCGGCGGCGGTTGATGCCGGTGCGGATTTCGAGGGGCTTCGTGTAGAGGTTGCGGGACTTGAGGGTGGTGAGTGTTTTTTCGATGTCGGGGACTTCGAGACAGATGTGATGTTGGGAGCCGCGCTGGGTGGCGCCGGGCATTTGAGCGTAGAGCATGAACTCGATGTAGTCGTTGCCATCGGGGACTTTCATGTTGACCCAATCGAGGCGTTTTTCGGAGCGGCCGCCGCGCCAGATTTCTTCGAAGCCGAGGATGTCGCGGTAGAACTTCATGGCCGGTTCGAGCTTGCCGACCAGGATGCCCAAGTGCATCATGCGGTTCGACAGGCGCGGGCCGTTGAGGGCTTTGCCGCGGTTCAACATGGTCCAGCCGTCGGGTTCGTATTGGACGATTTCCAGGGTGTGGCCTTCGGGATCCTTGACGTTGAAGTTGGAGTTTTTTATGCGGCCTTTGCCGACTTTATCGGGGACTTTGATGCCTTTGGAGCCGAGGTAGGCGCGCATGGCTTCGGCGTCATCGACTTCGATGGAGATGTGGTTGAGGCGGTCGGTTTCGGCCTGGGTTTCGGGGAAGAGTTCGATGTATTGGCGGTCGTTGATTTTGACGAAGGTGAGGGAGAGTTTGCCGTCGGCCATGTTGAGGAGGAAGACCTCTTCGTAGCCGAGGAGATCGCGGTAGTATTGGCGCGATTTTTCGATGTCGTGGACGTAGAGGGCGATGTGAGCGACGCCAAGGATTTTAGGCCGTTTTGGCGGAGTTTGGGCGGGGAGGAGGGTTGTCAGGAGGAGGAGTGGGAGCCATCGCATGAGTGATTAAAGTGTATAGGACTGCGGTTGTGAGGAGGGCGAAGGGGATGGTCTGCCAGAGGGGGAACCCGAAGGCTTCCGGGATGCCGCCGAAGCGGACGGAGAGCGGGGCGGGCCCGTGGCCCTGGGCGAGGGCCCAGAGCAGGGCGAGGGCGTGGAGGAGATAGAGATGGCCGATGTAGAAGGGCAGGGGATTGCGGCCGAGGGTGATCAGGAATTTGGGGGCGCGGCGGTTGTGAGTGGCGGCGAGGAAGAGCAAGGCGGGGCCGAGGGTCATCAGGATGAACTGGAGGGATAGCGGGTATTTGGTGACGTTGCCGAGGGATTGCAGGGTGCCGGTGAAGGGGCTGGCATCGCCATAGAGATTGGTGGTGCGGAGGAGGAGGAAGAGAGCCGTTGCGCTGAGCCCGGTGGCAGCCAGACGGCGGGCGGCATCGGCACGTTGGAACCAGGGGGCGATGCCGTAGCCGCAGAGGACGACGCCGGCGATGGGGAGGATGGGATAGGTGGTGCGGAACTCGAAGCCGAAGGGGAGGGGAAGGACGACCTTTTGGTGGAGGAGGGCCCAGAGGTAGTTGGTGGGGAGGCTGATGGGATCGAGCAGATTGTGGAGGCCGACGATGGCGAGGCCGGTGGTGAGGATTGCCGGGCGACCGAGGGGGAGCAGGAGGGAGAGGATGACGTTGGAGGCGCCGAGGGCGGCGATGACTTGCCAGAATTTGCGGGGCCAGAGCGGGTTGAAGGTCCAGGCCCAATCGATGAGGGTGAATTCGAGAAGGATGAGCCAGAGGCCGCGGGTGAAGAGGCGGCGGCGGTCCGGTTTGAAGCCCGCGGAGACGCCCATGAGCAGGGCGAAGACGGGGGCGCAGAAGTGGGAGAGCCAGCGGAGGGTGAAGAGCAGAGGGCTGGTTTGGGAGAGGTCCATGGGATCTGCTACGCGGCCGGGGCCGGCGGAGTATTCGCGGGCGTGGTCGATGACCATGAGGACCATCACCAGGCCGCGTAGCAGATCGATGGAGGGGACGCGCATCCGGGATTTAGTCTTTGTTGGGGAGGAGGAAGCGGATGGAGAACGTGGCGGTGCGCGGAGCGCCGGGCATGTTGCCGGCGCGGGCGGCGAAGAGGAGGGCGGTGCCGTAGACGCGATCGGCAACATTTTCCAGCGTGGCGCGGAGTTCGACGTTGCGATGGACGCGTTGGAAGAGGCCGATGTCCCAGACGTTGTAGCCGGGGGCGCGGGTGGCGGCGTAGGGTTCGAGGAAGCGGCCGCGGGCTTCGGCGCCGACGGTGATGGCGGTGCGGGTTTTGCGGATTTCGTAGCGGGTGTGGAGGCCGAAGGAGTGGCGAACGGCGTTGGGCATGGGGCGGCCGATGGCGGAGGGGGTGAAGCGATCGGCGGTGATGGTGGAGTCGAGGAAGGCGTAGTTGGCGATGATGGAGAGGTCGCGGGTGATGCGGCCGGTGGCGTCGAACTCCACGCCCTTGTTGACGACGCGGCCGACGGGGAGGACGGCGGCGAAGTTGTCGCCACGGGGGCCGAAGGCGGGGTCGGGCCGGAGGACGTTGTTTTTGCGAATGCGGTAGAGAGTGGCGGTGAGCAGGACGCGGCGGTTGGCGAGTTCGGACTTGGCACCGCCTTCGAATTGCAGGCCGGTTTCGGGGTCGTGGGGGCCGTTGGCGAGGGGCGTCTGGGCGAGGGCGGGGGCGCGGTTGAAGCTATTGCTGACGCTGCCGAAGAAGGAGAGGTTCGACATGGCGCGGTAGACGGCGCCGGCGCGTCCGGTGACGGCGGTGGCGGAGAAATCGAGCGGCATGGGGGCGGCGCCTTCGTCGCGGATGCGTTCGACGCGGCCGCCGAGGAGGACCTGGAAACGGGGGGTGATGGTGATTTGATCCTGGAGGAAGAAGCCGTGGCGGGTGGAGGTGATCTGCTGGGCGGTGAAGGTGACGGGGTAGCTGGCCGGGGCGTTGTAGATGGGGGCGAGCATGTCGATGTCGGGCACGGGGCCGCCGCGGGCACGTTCGCGGGCGGTGCCGTAGCGGCCGGACCAATCCTGACGGACCATCTCGTAGCCGTAGACGACGTTGTGGCGGGTGGAGAGGTGGTAGGCGTTGGTGGTGAGAGAGGCGTCGTTATTGGCGCGGAACTGGTTGCGGAACTCGCGGCGCATGGTGCGGCCGTCGGGGTTGATGCCGCGGGGTTCGTGGTAGAGTTCGGGGCGGTCGGAGTTGAGGAAGCGGAAGGTGGCGTCGAGACGGGTGGCGGGGGTGAAGGCGTGGTCGAGGCGGGTTTGGAAGGTGCGGGCCTGGAGGGCGGAGGAGTCGGAGGGTTCGGCGGCGGACCATTCGCGGGCGGTGAGGAAGGTGCCGGCGGCGTTGATGGGGATGCCGCGGAGGCGCTGGCCGGGGAGGTATTGGTCGATGTATTCGTAGTCGAGGGAGAGGGAGGTGGTGTCCTTGGGGCGCCAGGCGAGGCCGGTGGCGAGGTGGGCATTTTCGTTGCGGGCGTTGTAGCGGAAGAGGCGGCGGTCCTCCTGGAACCAGGCGGCGCGGTAGAAGAGCTTTTGGTTGATGGGGCCGGAGAGGTCGAGGCTGCCGCCTTTCTGGGCGAAGGATCCGGTGCGGAAACCGGCTTCGACGGAGTGGACGTTGCGGGGCTTTTTGGTGACGAAATTGACGACGCCACCGGCTTCGCCAGCGCCGAAGAGGACGGCGGCGGGGCCCTTGAGGACTTCGACAAATTCGACGTTGGAGAGGCGGCCCTGGCTGGTTGAGAAACCGGCGTCGTTGATATCGTTTTCGAGGCTGCCGTAGGGGTTGCCGCGGACGCCGTTGAAGAGGACTTCGCGTTGGGTGAAGCCGCGGAAGGTCATGGCGGAGTAGGCCGAATCGGTGAGGCCGCTGATGTTGCGGTAGAGGCTTTTGACGTCCTGGATGGCGCGGTCGTCGAAGAGGGCTTTGGGGAGGACCTGGATCGCGTAGGGGCTATTGAGGATGGCTTCGGGGGATTTGGAGATGGAGACGGAGGCGGTGGCGAGGAAGTCGTCGAGGGGTTCGCGGACGTCGACGGCGGTTTGGAGGGTGTTGAGTTTGAGGGTGATGTTGTCGCCGGGGGCGGCTTCCTGCTGGGCGGGGAGGTAGCCGCGGCCGGTGGCGGTGAGGAGGTACTGGCCGGGGGGGATGGTGAGGGTGAAGGCGCCGTTGGTGGTGGATTTGGTTTGGTGGTTGCCGGGGGTGGCGGTGATGGTGATATCGGGGATGGGCTTGTTGTCGGGGCCGGCGATTTGGCCCTGGATTTGGGTTTGGGAGAGGGCGGATAGGGCGGCTAGGAGGGAGAGGATTGCGAGCTTCATGATAAGTAGTTATCAGGATAGCGAGGGGGTGCCACTGGAGGGTGGGGAAACTTGTGAGCGGGTCTGATTGCGGGGGTGAACGGGAATTTTTGGGGTGGTATTTTGGGTTTACATGGCTACACTTCGTCCGGGACATGAAGAGATGCTTCGCGCGGTTGCGGATGCGGAGCCGGATGATGTGATTGATTTGCGCGGCGCAAATCGCGCGTTCATCGAGGAGAAGATTGAATTGGGATGGGCGCAGTCGGAGCGCGGGGAGTTTTTGACGGCGGCGGAGTCCCGTGCCGATATGGCGCGGCGGAAAGCGGACTGGCTGGCAGCGCGGCAGGGGTAATGGAGCTGTTTGA
>CAMATG010000590.1 GCA_945860645.1 Candidatus Sulfopaludibacter sp. SbA3
CACGTCGCGCGAGTAACAGGCGCGCACTTCGTGCCCGTTGACGTTGGCCAACCCTTGCATGTAAAACCCGGCGACAAAGCCCGAGCCAATCATTCCAATCCGTACCGGCTGCATAGTCAAGCACTGTATCATCACAACTGATATGGCGAACGGACCCCTTTCCCTGGAGCAGTTGGAACAGTACCGGCGCGACGGCTACGCGCTGGTTCGCGGATTCTATTCCGCCGAGGAGATCTCGTTGTTGCGGCGGGCGGCGAAGGAGGACAGGGCCTTCGACGAGCACGCGTTTTCGCGGGGTGATGGAGAGGGCGGGCGGGTTCGGCTGTCGTTGTGGAATCATCCCGGGGACACGATTTACGGGATGTTCGCGCGATGCGAATCCATCGTGAATGCGGCGGAGGCGATTCTGGGCGGCGAGGTGTACCACTACCACTCGAAGATGATTATGAAAGACGCGCGGGTGGGGGGCGCCTGGGCGTGGCATCAGGACTACGGCTACTGGTATCAGAACGGGGTGTTGGCGCCGTTGTTGACGAGTGTGTTTATCGCGGTGGATCCGGCGACGCGGGAGAATGGGTGCCTGCAGGTGATCCCGGGGTCGCACGAGTTGGGGCGGATTGATCATGTTTTAACGGGCGACCAGGCGGGGGCGGACCGGGAGCGGGTGGAGGCAATTTTGGCACGGATGCCGCTGGTGCATGTGGAGATGGAGCCGGGGGACGCGTTGTTTTTTCACGCGAATCTACTGCACCGCTCGGACCGCAACGCATCGGAGAACCCGCGGTGGTCGATGATTTGTTGCTACAACGCGGCCCGCAACGATCCGTACAAAGACGCGCATCACCCGCGCTACACGCCGTTGGGGAAGGTGGCCGACAGCGAAATCCTGGCCGCTGGAGCGCGGCGGTTTGCCGACTCGGCGGAGGACGTGGCGTGGCTTGAAATCAACCGCGACGCCAGCACGCGGACGCTTACCCGCCCTGGCGCAGATTCTCCTCAATAATCTGGCGGGCGGCGACGCGGGTTAACAGGTCGCGCAGCATGTCGAGGGTTACGGGCTTCGACATGAATTCGTCCATGCCGCTCGACACGCACCGCGATTGGGTATCGATGTCCATAGAGGCGCTGACACCGCAAATCGGCACGTCGGAGACGGGGAGCGAATGGCGGCGGATCTCGGCGGTCGCTTCATAGCCGTTCAGCACCGGCATCTGGCAATCCATGAAGACGACGGAATAGCGTTGCCTCAGGACGGCGTCTACTGCCTCACGGCCGTTCCTGGCAGTGTCGACGCGGCAGCCCAGTTTTTCGAGCAATGCGGTGAGAATGCGGCGGTTGACGGCATTGTCGTCGACGACCAGTACGTGACACCGAATCGGGATGGGCGGAGGCATGAGGCGCGCAGCCGCTGGCGGTTGCAGAGTTTCCATCAGTGACCGGGCCGAAACCGGGAGCGGAAGGATGTCGTCGAAACAGGATTTGGTGTCTTCGTCGACGTTGGCCAGAAACGGCATTCGGCCGACGAGAACTAAGCGGGTTCGAGCGTCGCGCCAGACGGGGACCGAGGCGCCGAAGGCACCGCCATCGATGAAGCAGTGAACGGGACCAGTGGCGGGGGGAGTCCATTGGGCGAGTTCGTCCGCAGAACGAACTCGGACGACGACGAGCCCTGCTTCCCGCAGATAGTTCTCGAATATGGTGGCGGCGGTCGATTCGGGGAGCAGCAGTGCGGCGGCACCGCTGACGGGCGGGACGAGCCAACGCACACTCGCTTCGGGACTGGCGTAGGGGATTTCCAGCGTAAACTGTGCCCCTTGCGGCACGTCATCGACGTGAATGCGGCCACCGAGTTGTTTACAGAGTCCGGCGACAACCGCGAGGCCGAGGCCAACACCGCCATAGCGGCGGTTGTCGGTGGAGTCCAGTTGGGTGAACGGTTCAAAGATCTGGGCGCGCTTCTCCGCAGGGATTCCCGGTCCGCTATCGGCCACGGTGCATTTCAGGACGCCGCCGTCGTAGTTGACAGACACGCGAACCCAACCTTCGGGCGTGAACTTGACGGCATTCCCCATCAGGTTCAGAACGGCCTGGCGGAGACGGACGGCGTCGCCGATCAGGCGCGCGGGAACATTGGGGGCCAGTGCCATTGTTAAGGCCAAACCCTTGCTCTCGGCCTCCAATAGAACCGCGGCGAGACACTCATCCATAACGCCGGCCGGCTCAAAAGTGAGATCTTCGCCCGGCGCCGGAACAACCGGGCGGGCGTAGCCGAGAATCGTCGTCATCAGTGTGAGTAAGGACGTGGTGGCCTGCTTCACTTCGACGGCGTAACGGCGCTGGTCGTGGCGCAAGGGTGTTCCCATCAGCATGTCCATGTAGCCAACCACGGCGGTGAGTGGCGTTCGGATTTCGTGGCTCATAGTGGCGAGAAATTCGCTCTTCACGCGCGACGCTTGTTCGGCCATGGCAAGCGCGTCCCGCGTCTGTCGATTGGCGCGGCGCAGCCGGACATAGGCAACACTGCCGATCGACACGATGAGTGAAAGGAAGACGACCGAGAGTTGCAGGAGACGCTGCAGGGATTCGGTTCTCTCGGTCTGCAGCATTTGTGTCAATGCCTGGGTGCCGGTGAGGGGAGACGCGGCCAGCCGAGCCAGCGTCTGGTCCTGGCGCATCTCATCGATTCGCTTGCGAAAGCGTTCGGCCAGGTCTCGATTCACAGGCAGGGCGACGACGGACGTCTCCATTATTGTGCGCCCGAGGGGAATCAACCGCAGCCCCCGTTCGCGGCACTCCGCCATTTCGTTGGACCCGGTAACGGAGAACAGTGACGTCTCGTGATAGAAAAGGGCCGCTTGCGCGCGTCCGTCACAGACGGCCTGGAACCGGGCGCGAAGGTCGTTCATCGTTTGCAGTTTCGCTCCGGGAATCGCGTCGGCGAGATCCACGGTGAACGGAGGCGTGGCGGAGTGGACCACGACTTTCCCGCTGAGGTCGCCTACCCCGCGGATGGAACTGGCCGACATGACGCCAATGTAGTGATCCTGCGACCACCAGGGTGTGGTGAAGTGCAGCGATTTGCGGCGCTCCTCCGTGGGCACGGCGGCGGCCCACAAGTCGATATCCCCGCTGCGCAACGCCTTCTCCGGACCATCTTTGCGGAAGACAATTTCAAAGGTCAACCCTTCGCGGCGCGCGGCTTCCTTCATCACTTCGACATAAAACCCCGTGGGCGTGCCATCCGGCCCTAAATAGGCCCAAGGCACACTGTAACCAGCGCCAACACGTACTCGCTGGCGGTCTGCCTGCGCCGTAAGCACGACGGGTAAAACGAGGATAGCGACCCGGACGAAACCATTTATCAATGGGTTGCACTAGTGACAGCGGGCAGTCTACTTCAGTCCGAAGCATACACGTTTCATTTCCTCTTACGCAATGAATAACTCCTTTTCTCCAGACCCGCATCAAGAACAAAGAGTGCAAACGCAAGGCATCGATACAACGAGCCGGCGAGTATCTCATATCAGACTGATCAGGAGATCATACGTGAATCGCAAAACCCTTTTGTCCCTTTTTGCCGGCCTGCTGGTGGCTACCTCCGCCTTCGCCGCCCCGGCCGCTGATGGTGCCAAGCACGACATCGTCGACACGGCTGTCGCCGCCGGTTCGTTCAAGACTCTCGCCGCCGCGTTGCAGGCCGCCGGCTTGATCGACACGCTGAAAGGCGCCGGTCCGTTCACCGTTTTCGCCCCCACCGACGAAGCGTTTGCCAAGTTGCCCGCCGGCACGGTGGAATCGCTGTTGAAGCCCGAAAACAAGGCCAAGCTGGCCGCCATTCTCACCTACCATGTTGTCCCCGGCAAGGTGATGGCGAAGCAGGCCATGAAACTGAAATCCGCCAAGACCGTGAACGGCAAAGCCCTCACGCTGAAAGTCACCGGCGGCGCGTTGATGGTTGACAAAGCCAAGGTTGCCAAGGCCGATATCGACTGCACGAATGGTGTCATCCACGTGATCGACACCGTTGTGCTGCCGTAGTTTTGTCGCATCGAAGAAGGGGCGGGAGCGATCCCGCCCCCTTTTTCTTGACCTGCTCCCCGGCTACGTGTAATTATTCATAGTATTGAATAATCATTCAATCGAGGAGTCGCAGTCCATGGCCACGTCGCTCGCTGAGCAGCCCGTTTTGAAAATGTCCGCGCCCGATTTGCGCAGCGATCTGGACCTGTCCGTGGAAGAGACCATGCGCCTTTTGCGCCTGGCGATTGACATGAAGCGGGACCCGGCGCATTATGCCACCGCGCTGCAGGGCCGTTCGCTGAGCCTACTGTTTGAAAAGCCGTCTTTGCGCACGCGCTTGACGTTTGAATTGGCGATTCAGCAATTGGGCGGGTACGCGGTAACGAGCATCGGCATGATCGGCGATCGCGAACCGTTGAAGGATGTGGCGCGGAATCTGGACCGGTGGACGCAGGGGATTGTTGCGCGGGTGTTCGCGCAGGCGACGATTGAAGGTTTGGCCGAGTGGTCGCGCGTGCCGGTGATTAACGCG
>CAMATG010000591.1 GCA_945860645.1 Candidatus Sulfopaludibacter sp. SbA3
GATCGCTCTCGAAGACCTATGCGATGACCGGATGGCGCATCGGCTTCGCGTTGTGCCCGCCGGCGGTGGCGAGCGCGATGATGAAGCTGCAGAGCCATTCGACGTCCAACCCGACCTCCATTGCGCAGAAGGCGGCCGTGGAAGCGGTGAAGGGGCCGCAGGAAGGCGTGGGCGTGATGCTGGCGGAATACCGCAAGCGGCGCGACTACGTGATCGAACGCATTCGCCAGATTCCGGGCGTGACGCTGCAGGTGCCGCAGGGCGCTTTCTACGTGTATCCGGACATCAGCGTGACGTTCGGCAAGGGCGGCATCAACAACACGATGGACTTCTGCGAGAAGTTGCTTTCGCAGGCGCACGTCGCCGTGGTTCCCGGTGAAGCGTTCGGCACGGAGAAGCATATCCGGATCAGCTACGCGACGTCGATGCACGAGCTGGAACGCGGGCTGGACCGGTTGCACAAATTCATCGTTGAACTGGCATGAAGCCTGTCCAACTACAGCCTCGGTTTGTAGAGCGGGTTTGGGGGACCACGGCGTTAGCGCCGTGGTTTCCCGACCAGGCGGAGCTAACGGGGGAGGTGTGGTTTACCGCCGACGATAACCAGACATCGGAAGGGTTATCGCTGCGGGCGTTGATGGAGCGCGACGGGGAGAAGCTGTTGGGGACGGCCGTGCGGCCGGCGTTTGGCGGGCGATTCCCGATTCTGGTGAAGTTTCTCTTTACGAAAGAGAAGCTTTCGGTGCAGGTGCATCCGGACGATGCTTACGGCGAGGAGTATGAAGGCTCGCCGGGCAAGACGGAGATGTGGTTTGTGTTGCGGGCCGATGCGGGCGCGACGATTGCCGCGGGATTTAAGCGGACGTTGACGCCGGAGCAGTTGCGGCAGGCGGTGTACGAGGGGTCGGTGGAGAGCGAGTTGGAATGGTGGCCGGCGGAGGCGGGGCAGGCGTATTTTGTTCCGGCGAAGACGGTGCACGCGGTGGGGGCTGGCGTGGTGATTTGCGAAATTCAGCAGAACTCCGACGTGACGTACCGGTTGTGGGATTATGGTCGGCCGCGGGAGCTGCATGTGGAGAACTCGCTGGCGGTGGCCGATTTGGGGCCGCATCCGGGGCCGGTGGATCCGGTGCCGTTTGGCGGCGGGGAGCTGTTGGCCGAATGTCCGTACTTTGCGACGGAGCGAATGGATTTGAACGAACCGGTGGAGTGGCACTCCGACGCGGAGCGGTTTCATTTGCTGGTGGCGACGCGGGGAAGCGGCGTGATGACGACCGAAGAAGGCGAATGGAAGATGCGGCAGGGGCAGTGCTGGCTGATTCCGGCCGGGTGCGGGACTTATGGGATCGATGGCGCGGACCTGGAAATTTTGCGTGTGTATGTACCCGCATAGGGTAAAATCATAGATGCTCTGGCGCAGCCGGTTGTAAGGTGCATGCGCTACTTTCTCGTCACGATATTATTGGGGATTTCCGGGTGGACACTGGCATCGTGTTCAGACGGTCCCGAACCCGCGTCCGCGATTGTGGAGGCCTACGCGGGGCCGATGACACTGAATATCCGGCAGGAGATTGGGCTGAAGTCTCCGGTGGTGGTGACGGTGAAGCACGGCGACCAGTTGGAAGTGCTGGCGGTGCGGCGGCGGTTTATGCGGGTGCGGGCGCCGTCGGGCAAAGAGGGTTGGTGCGACAGTGAAAAGCTGCTGACGACGGAGCAGATGGTGCGTTTGCGGGCGGTGGCCGAGGCGGCGGGGAAGTTGCCGGCGCAGGCCGAGGCGACGGTGTTTGACGCGCGGAACGTGCATACGGAGCCGCATAGGCAGTCGCCGAGTTTTTTGATGCTGAAGGAAGAGGAGCACTTTCAGGTGTTGGGGCACCGGCTGGTGGAGCGGGGGCCGTATGAGTCCGAGATTGCGAAGAAGATAGCGAAGGCCAGCGCGCCGCCGCCGCGGAAGAAGCCAGCGCGGGTTTCGAAGAACAAGGACAAGAAGGGGCGGAAAGAAGGGGAAGTGGAGTTGCCGCCGATGCCGGAGGCGCCGCGGGTGCCGGCGAACTGGCGGCAGTTGTCGCACCGGTTGACGGAGGCGGAGGTGGCGGCGGCGGAGAAGAAGAAAGAGGAGCGGTCGGCGCTGTCGATGCTGATCCGGCAGCCGCAGGAGCCGCCTAAGTTTGAAGACTGGAGCCTGATTCGGACGAAGGACGGGAAGGCCGGGTGGATCCTGACGCGGACGATGACGATGACGATTCCCGACGATGTGTCGCGGTATGCCGAGGGGCACAGGATTACGTCGTGGTTCGAGCTGGGGGACGTGCAGGATGGCGACCAAGTGAAGAAGCATTACCTGTGGACGACGATCACCAAGGGCGGGGAGTCGTACGAGTTCGACGGGTTCCGGATCTTCGTCTACAACGCGCGGCGGCACCGGTATGAGACCGGCTACCGGGAGAAGAACGTGAAGGGGTATTTCCCGAGCGCGTTGCATCCGGTGGAGGTGACCGAGGGGCGCAAGACGCATACGGCGCAGGGCTTTTCGCTGGTGGTGGAGGAGGAGGGTGGCGCGCAGGTGCGGAAGACCTATTCCTTTGAGGGCTACCGGGTGCGGTTAATTTCGAAGACGCCGTGGGTGAAGCTGGACGATCCGTTGGATTTGAAGGCGTTGGCGATTACGCAGCCGGCGAATCAGAAGCCGCCGCCGCCACCGGGATTGTGGGAGCGGGTGAAGCAGAAATTGCCGTGGTCGAAGAAGTCGTAAGCTAGCTATATATGAGGCGACGGGCGTTTCTTTCAGCATTGACTGTTCCGCTGGTGACGCCAGCGATAGGGGCGACCAGGATGGTGAAACCGAAGCTGTTGAAGAAGGGCGACACGGTGGGGTTTGTGACGCCATCGACGTATGTCTCGTCGCCGGACGAGATTGCGAGCGCCTTGCGGACGGCGGAGTATTTCGGGCTGAAGGTGAAGATGGGCGCGAACGTGCGGAAGCGCACGGGGTATGTGGGCGGGACGATTGCCGAGCGGGCGGCGGACGTGAACGCGATGTTCGGCGACCCGGAAGTGAAGGCTGTCTTTGCGATTCGGGGCGGGTATGGGAGCGCGCAGATTCTGCCGGCGCTGGACTATGACCTGATTGCGAAGAACCCGAAGATTTTTCAGGGGTACAGCGATATTACGGCCATGCATCTGGCGATTCACCAGAAGACGGGGCTGGTGACGTTCCACGGGCCGGTGATGCTGAGCGGGTTTACGCCGTATACGATTGACCATTTCCGGCGGGCGTTGTTTGGTGTGAAGCCGTTGGGCAGTGTGACGAATCCGGTGGAGACGAATACGATGCGGCCGAACCATCCGTTGCGGACGGTGAAGGGCGGGCGGGCGCGTGGGCCGCTGATTGCGGGGAACCTGACGCTGATTTCGACCACGATGGGGACGCCGTACGAGATCGACACGCGGGGGAAGATTTTGTGTATTGAAGACGTGGGGGAAGAGCCGTATTCGATGGACCGGATGCTGACGCAACTGCGCCTGAGCGGGAAGCTGGAGGCGGCGGCGGGGATTGTGTTTGGGGAGTGCGCGCGGTGTTCGCCGCGGGAGTTCCGGCCGGGGTTTGATTCGACGTTTTCGCTGGGCGAGATTGTGGATGACATTCTGGGCGGGTTGAAGATTCCTGTGCTGGCGGGGTTGACGTTCGGGCACACGGCGGACCAGTTGACGCTGCCGTTGGGGTGTCAGGCGACGCTTGATGCCGATAAGGGCACGTTGACGATTGAAGAGTCTGGCGTGGAGGCGTAAGCGGCATGGCACAGGCCTATGATGCGGTGATCGTGGGGGGCGGGCATAACGGGCTGGTGACGGCGTTCTATCTGGCGCGGGCGGGGCGGAAGGTGCTGGTGCTGGAGCGGCGGGAGATGGTGGGCGGGTGCGCGGTGACGGAGTCGATTTGGCCGGGGTACCGGGTGTCGACGGCGAGTTACCTGGTGAGCCTGCTGCAGCAGAAGATCGTGGACGATATGCAGTTGGAGCGGCATGGGTACCGGGTGGACGCGAAGGACCCGGCGTTCTTTTCGCCGTTTCCGGATGGGCGGTACTTTTTCACGTGGCAGGACGGGGGGAAGACGCTGGCGGAGATTGCGAAGTTCTCCAAGCGCGACGCGGCGCGGATGCCGGAGTTTGAAGAGCAGTTGGAGCGGCTGGCGAAGCTGGTGGAGAGTTTGTTGCTGGTGTGTCCGCCGCCGTTTCCGCCGCAAGGTGTTGGGGAGATTATTGAGTATTTGAAGTTGGCGGGGCGGGTGCGGAAGTTGTCGGCGGCGGATATGGTGGCGCTGGTGAAGATTTTCACGATGAGCGCTGCGGATTATCTGGACGAGTGGTTTGAGTCGCCGGAGGTGAAGGTGACGCTGGCGACCGATGGTGTGATCGGGGCGAACGGCGGGCCGCGGTCGCCGGGGACGGCTTATATTCTGCTGCATCACTGCAGGGGCGGCGTGGGCGGGAAGCGGGGGCTGTGGGGCTTCGTGCGGGGCGGGAGGGGGGCGGT
>CAMATG010000592.1 GCA_945860645.1 Candidatus Sulfopaludibacter sp. SbA3
ATCCCGAAGCTCGGTCAACCCGCGCAACGCTTCCATGCCGTTGTCGCGAATATTAATCGTCGTCGCGAAGTGCCAGCCCACATACAGGCGCTCCAGAGTTTTCAGCGAGGCCAGCGACTTGAAAACATCATTGGCGTTCTCATTCCCGCCGCCCGGATTCCAAATCGGCCCGGGCAGATACAAGTCGCGAAGATGCGCCAACCCCACCAGCTTCACCAGCTCCGCCGGCGGCATCACCGACCCCGTCAAATCAATGCCTGTAATCCGCACTTCCCCCGGCGGCAACTGGCTCACATCGCCCACGGGCTGAGCCACGCCGTCCAGCGTCACCAGCCCCTCCCACCGGATCACCCACTCCGCCACGTCGCGCTCCGCGGCGAACGCGACGGCGGCAAACCAACACAACAATGCAAATCGCTTCATGCGCGCCTACGCCAACAGGTCGCTGATCTTGCGAGTAGCCGTCGGGAACTTTCCGATCCCCGCGCCCACAATCTCATCGGCAACCGTCAGATAGACGTCACCCACCGTACCCGTAACCCGCGTATGCCGGCCCTTGGCAATCTTGCCGACGCCGCCTGCCACCAGCATCGCCAACCCGCTGTTCTTGTGCGGATTCGCCTCTGCGTGTTCGTGGACGTAGATGAGGCACGTGCGGTCAAACACCGTCGCGTCGCCCTCGGGAATCGCCTTCAGCTTCGCCACCAGATAGGCGAACTCTTCCACGTGCCACTTGCAGATATCGCGCAACACGCGCTGGCCTTCGGCGCCATCCGCCCCGGCCACCTTGCCTTCGGCGTGCGTGTAGTCGTGGTGGCGCCCCGCCGTGTAGCCCAGCCAGGGGAAGCGCGAAATGCTCTGGCACTTGGTCAGCATGTAAGAGGCAACGCGCGTCTGCCGCGTGGCCAGCGCCTGCACCAACAGGTCGCTTTGGAGCTTCGCGATCCGCGGCCAGTCCTTCATATCGCCGTCGAAATCCGGCGGCGAAACACGCCGGTACTCTTCCGGCAACGCCGCAATGGCGCGTTCCAAATCGCGAATGCCCGACAGGTGCTCATCCAGCTTCGCCTGGTCATCCGTCGGCAGATTCTTTTTCAGCGAGTTCGCATCCTGCTGCACCGCGTCCAGAATGCTGCGCTTGCGGCTCACCCAGCCCTCTTCGCGTTCGCCGAACAGCCGGTCGAACAAGCGATGGGGAATCATCTCCGGCGGCAGCGCGCGCTCGTACCCGGACCAGCTCATGTTGCGCTGCATACTCTCGCCGAACGACTCCTGCGCCACACCAATCTGCAGCGAACGGAACCGCGAATCCCCGCCAATCTTGGCGGCGATCACCTGATCCACCGAAGGCCCCGAGGGCCCGCGCCCGGTGAACGTCGTCCCTGTCATCAACCCGCTCATCGAGTTCGTGTGCCCGTTGCCCTGCCCATTGGCCGCGGCATTGTCCACGCCGCTCAGAACGTGGAAATCCTTGCGGTAGGCCGCCAGCGGAGACAGGCACGGCGTCATCCGGTAATCGGTGCCCTCCTCGGCCGGAATCCAGTACCGTTCCGGAATGCCGTTGCCGTTGAACCACAGCACGAAGCGCGTTTCTATCGGCTTGGCGGCCGCGTACGCGGTTCCCTGCGAATTGAACATGGTGACCAGCGGGGGCAAGCCCACCAGGATCGGACTGCCGGCCGCCGTCAGGCCCTTAAGCAAGGTGCGGCGTGAGGTTCTAGTGCGCTTGGTGATTACGGACGACATGAACGGTCCCTCCTGAATTCTCGCGTGAGAGCATCAGCGACATCATCAGTTCTTTGAATCGGAATTGAGAACGCCGGAAATCTTCGGTCATCTTCCGGATCACAGGGCGATCGGCGGCCGTTTCAGCCCGGCCGGCGATATAGCGAAAATACTGCTTGGCGATGCACTCCTGGCACTGGCTACTCTGCCCCAGGACCGCGCCCAACTGGGCGGGCGAGGCGAACTTGGAATTGGCAACGCCCGCCACAAAGCCGGACGCGTCGATCTCCAACTCCCACGCCTTGGTCTTTTTGTCCCGCGCCTCGGGGCCGCGCCCACGGGTCTCCAGCGTGAACTTATCCCGCCGGCTGCCAACGGCATCGAACTTCTCAAAGCCAAACCCGATCGGGTCGATCAAGCTATGACACGAAGCGCAACCAGGATTGATCACATGCTCCGATAAACGGTCCCGGTTCGTCTGCGGTTTGCCCTCCGAAAACGGCGGCAAATTCGTATTCACGCCCGCCGGCGGATCGGGTACGTGCTGGCACAAAAACTGCTCTCGAATGAACAGCCCACGCGCCGTGGGGCTGGATTCGTCGGGCTTCGCGGTACTGGCCAGAAACAGCGCCTGCCCCAGAATCCCCGCGCGCTCGGACCCGGCCGGAAACGACACGCGGCCGAACTCCTGCGCCGGTGGGGCAACCTGATAGATCCCCGCCAACTCCCCATTCACGTAGCCGTACGGAGCCGTGAACAGCTCCATAAAATTGCTTTCGTTCCAGATCAGATCGCTGACGAAAACACGCGCCTCTTCGGTCATCGCAACGGCGGTTTCCCGCGTGAACTGCGGGTAACGGCGGCGGTCCTTGCTGGCCGTTAAGATCCGATCGAACCGAAGCCACTGGCTGATAAATTCGTTCAACGACTGGCGCGCCCGCGGGTGATCCAGCATCCGGCGCACCTGTTGTTTCACTCCGGCGGGATTGTTCAAATCACCCTTCTCCGCCGCCGCGAACAACGCCGCATCCGGCATCGTGTCCCACAGCCCGTACGACAGCCGGCTGGCCGTCGCATACGCCTTCCACTTCGCCTCCGAAGTGTCCTCCAGCCGGAACAGGAAACTGGACGATTGCAACATCGCCTCAATCACTAACTGCGCACCCTTCAGGAACTCTTTCTCCGTGCCGAACAAAGTCTCATACCGCCGCTGTTCGGCCAGGTCCAGCGGGCGGCGGAACGCGCGCAGTCCGAACTCGCGGACGAATTTGGCGCGGCACGCCGGCGAGGGTTTGCACGCAATCAGGCCGCGTGTGTCGCCCCCGCGCAGTGCGCTCTGGGCGATCTTTTCCGCCGCCTGGCTATAGGACTCAATCAACAACGGGGACAGGCCCTGCGCCTGAATCTGATTCCGGAATCCATTGACGAAATCTTCCGGCGGGAACCGGTCGGCGGGACGCGAATTGTCGCCCAGCAGATCCCGCATCGTGTTGTTGTACTGGCTGTGCGTCAACCGGCGAAGTTCGATCCGCGATGGCTTCCGGCCACCGCCGCCCTCTTCCTCGTCCCGGTACATCAGCGCCTGCGCCAGATCATCGCCAGTCAGTTGCGACAACCGGTCCACCCAGCCCCGCAACACGGCCTCCTCCGGGCTCCCCTTCTTAATCCGCTCGCCACCCACGTGGGACACGCGGTTCGTCGGCTTTTCCAACAACGGCGATTTCGCCGGCGTCACGCGGTCGATCAACACCACCAGCGATCGCCCGAACGCCTCCACCCGCGCCGGCGACACATTGCCTTCCGGGAACAGCAAACGCGTCCCCGCCGCCACGCCATCGGCATTGTGACAAGCCGGGCAACCGGCCTTTTCCAGAACAATGTACGCCCCTTTTTCAAAGGAAGGCGCACCCGTTTGGGCCCACGCAAGGGACGAAACCAACGCCGCCAGGGACAGTCGAATCAGCAAGCACGCCTCCTCAAGCGATATCGAATGATAACGCTGCCGGCCACCCTCACGCCATAGCCCAAAGTTCGTGCAGCATGCGCAGCGCTTCCTCCACAACCATCTCTGCCGCTTCCGGTGAAAACGGCGAGGTCTCCACTTCATACCCGCCCACCGCATAGGCGCTGCGCACCGGCAGGTAGCTGAACGCACCGTTCGAATACCCGGAAAACAACGTATGCGGGAACGGCGACCGGGCAACGATCGCCTGATTGATCTCCGTGAACGGCTCGCCAGGGATGCAGATCAGCGCCACCGAGCCCAACCGAATCCCCTGCAACTGCCAGTCGATCGTACTCTTGCCGTGGTAAAGCTTCGCCCGGTCGGCCCGCATACCGGCCTGCGTCGCCTTGGCCGTCGCCACCCGGATTTCCGTCTCCGTGCCCTCCCGGCGAAGCCGCGCTACTTCCACGCGCAGCGCCTCGGCCTCCACTTCCGCCTCCGCGGGTGGCGGAAACGGTTTCAGCGGCAAAGGCAGGAATCGCGAAAGCACACCAAGCGTGGCCGGCGCCGTTTCCACCGGGTGTTCATCAAACAACGCAATCGCCGCGCCCGACGCCTGCACGCCAGCAAATCGGCTTTCCCGCGGCAGCGTGTCGATGCCCAAAGCCACCTTCGACGCCTCCAGCCCCAACAGCCGGCCAAACCGGCGATACACGCCCAAATCCCCCGTGAACCCCAGCCGCGGGCCAATGTCCCCGGTCGCACCCTGCAGAAACAGGCACGTCCCGCCCAACTGCTCCTCCACCACCCGCTTCATCATCCCCGGGTAGTCCGGCGTCGCCAGTTGGGACGGCCAGCCAATC
>CAMATG010000593.1 GCA_945860645.1 Candidatus Sulfopaludibacter sp. SbA3
TACCGCGCCGCCGTCAGCCAGTCCCCGTCCCCCGGCGCCCGTTCCAGCCCCTTGTCAATCGATTGCTGGTAGATCCACTTCGCCGACCCCACCCCGTGATAAAAGTCCAGCGCATCCCCATGGAAAACATAGTTATGCCCCAGCCAATACACCGGCCCAATAGAGGCAATCAGCCCCACTAGAACCCCCGCCCACCGGTTCCGCCAAAAGAAGTAGAGGACCACAAACGGGATCAAAAACCAGCCTTCATATCGCGTCATCGTCCCCGCCAGCAGTCCCACCCCCGCCAGCCACGGGTTCTCCCGTAAGGACCCATACAGCGTCAACAAAACCGCAAAAACAAACACCGCCTCCGTCATCGCCAGCGATTGCAGATACAGCAGGTTCGGGTTCAGCGCAAACAACAGCAACGCGGTCCAAGCCGCGTACTCGCAGTTGTAGCTGTGCCGAGCGATCAGGAACAACAACACCCCGGCCGCCACAAAACAGATGGCGTTCGGAATCGCCCCCGCCAGCCCCGATGTCCATAAAGCGTCGTAGGAGGCAAACGGCATCATCAGCACATGCGGCAGCGGCAGCCACACAGTGCCGATCTGCGCATACCCCGGCGTCCGCCCGTCCAGAATCCGCCGCGCGATATTTAAATGCGCCGACGCGTCCCCATACCAGTGCAAATAGCCGTTGCGCCAGAAGTAGAAGACCGCCAGCGCCGATAATACAGTCAGGAATAGCAGGGCTCCCCACGGCACGCCGGCCCGGGCCGCGAAGTTTTCCCTTCGCGCGGGCCGGCGCACCGCTGGGCGCCTAGAAGTCCGTGAACTTTTTGAACTCTTGGAAGCGGCCATCAATCTCCGCGCGCGTCAAAGTACGGAAACGGTCCACGCCAAACCGTTCACAACAGAAGCTGCCCATCACGCTGCCGTAAATCACCGCGCGCGACAGTTCACGCCGGTCAATGTGCCCCTGGCCCAGGTCGATCCCCTGCTGCGCCAGATAGCCATTAAAGCCTCCCGCGAAACAGTCGCCGGCGCCCGTCGGGTCGAACACTTCTTCCAACAGATAGCCCGGAACAATGAAATAGTCGTCGCCGCGGAACAGCATCGCGCCGTACTCGCCGCGCTTGATCACAACGGTGTTCGGACCCATCTCCTGAATCACCCGCGCCGCCTTGCGCAGATTGTTCTCGCCCGAAAGCAGCCGCGCTTCCCCGTCGTTGATCAACAGGAAATCCCAGCCCTTCAACGTCTGCAGCAGCTCTTCCCGCGCAATGTTGATCCACAGGTTCATCGTGTCGCCGCCGGTAATCCGCGGCTTGGTCATCTGCGCGCGCACGTTCCGCTGCAACGTCGGCTGAATGTTGCCCAGGAACAGGTACTCGGCGTCTTTGTAGGCATCCGGAAGCTTCGGGTCGAAATGTTCGAAGACATTCAGATCCGTCACCAGCGTCTCCCGGTCGTTCATATCGGCCGAGTACACGCCTTTCCAGAAAAAGGTCTTCCCCGGCGTCCGTTCCAGCCCGGCGAGGTCAACGCCCCGCGACGCCAGCAGGTCGGTGTCTTCCTGGGCAAAATCATCGCCCACCACACCAACAATCTTCACCGGAGAAAAGTAGCTCGCCGACAAGGCGATATAAGTGCACGAACCGCCGAGCATCCGCTCGACCTTCCCGTGCGGAGTTTCGACGCCGTCATATGCGACGGAGCCAACGACGACAATGGACATCTTTACATTCTAGCCGCCCCGCCGCCCCACGTGCGAAAATCGCCCCATGCGCGCGCTGTTCCTCCTGGCGGCCCTCTCCCTCGCCGCCCAGTCCCCCATCCTCCTGCAACCCGGCATCACCCCGCCCCGCGTCCTCAAACACGCTCCCCCGGACTACTCCGTCAACGCCAGCCAACTGGGCCACGAACGCTCCGTCGTCTTCGAACTCGCCATCAGCGCCACCGGCAAAGTCGACTCCATCACCCCCCTCCACCCCGCCGGCTTCGGCTTCGATGAAGCCTCCCTCTCCGCCCTCCGCAAATGGCGCTTCGCCCCCGCCACGAAGGACGGCCAGCCCATTGCCGTGCAGACCACCATCGAGGTCGGCTTCGCCCTCCCCACCCGCGCCAAAGCCCTCAAGCGCGACTACAACTACCAGACCTACAACGCCGCCATCACCGCCACCGACCTCGAATCCCTCCAGGCCCTCTCCTCCGCCAACTTCCCGCCCGCCCAATTCACCGAAGGCGTCTGGCGCATCGTCGGGAACAAATTTCCAGCCAACCCCGCCGCCGGCATCAAGCTCGTCCTCGCCGCGGTCGAACAGAACTACCCCGCCGCCGTCGGCCAAGCCGGCATCTACTACTACGAAGGCCGCCACGTCCCCATGGACAAGGAGAAGGGCATCCGCATGATGAAATCCGCCGCCGCCCAAGGCGCCTTCGTCGCCCAACTCTACCTTGGCGACATCGAGCCCAACCCCGACAACGCGGCCCACTACTTCCGCCTCTGCGCCAACAAGGGCCAGTCCACCTGCCAAACCCGCTACGCCCAATATCTGCTGCAAAAGCCTCGCGCCCAATGGCCCGAGGCGATCGCCTGGCTCCGCCTCGCCAGCGCCCAAAAGGACAAACCAGCGCAGGATCTCCTGGCGAAATACGAACCCACTCTCACCAATGAGGAGAGAACCCGCGCCGGCGAACTACGCCTCATACCCGGCAAATAGGCGTACCAAGCCGGTGCCTACTTGTACTCGGACCGGCTCACACGCCCGTCTTTATTGGTGTCCATCCGGTCAAACTCCGCCGCCGCCTGCGCGGACTGCCGGTTATAGCCAAACTCCAGGCGAGTCAGATACCCGTCGCCATTCTTATCGAGCCCGGAAAACCCGCTGGTGATCGGCGAAGAGCTCGTCCGCTTGGGCAAACCGCCCACTTGAACGGTTTTCGTAGTGGTGACAACCGGCTTCTTCTTGTCCGCAGCCAGGCCCGGCGTTGCCAGTAAGGCAGCGCCAATCAGGAAAGTACGCAAACGCATAAACCCCACAATACTACGAAATAGGTGCCACTCACTGTTATCCCCCGCTTTTCCCGGACTATCTCAATAACCGTCCCATTCCCATCGGCTTACAGAGAACTCCGCCACCAGCAAAAACACCCCCACTCCGCCCACCCCCCCAGAAAATCTAAAACACAAAATTACACATAACTCGGCGCGGCCCTCCGCCGGGCCCCGAAAAGGGGCGCCGCCAACCCGGCCAGCCGCGCCCCCATCCCGGAAAACGACCCGAACTACGGCTTCACCGGCGCCGCCGCCGGCCGCATCGGAAACTTCGGCGGATTGGCCACAAAATCGGCCACATCCTTCGCCGCCTTCGTCTCCACACCCGGCTTTTGCAAAAAGCCCAAATCCCGGAACCAGTCGATAAACCGCAGTTGCCAAGTCCCCAGCGGCGTATCCCCCCTGTCCAACAGCGCCCCGCCGTGCCGCCCATTCCCATACAGGTGCATCTCAATATTCGGCACCGCCGCCATCAGCATGGCGTTGTAATACTCCATCGCCCAAATGGCATGAACCCGATCGCCCGACCCCGGACAAGCAATAAACGCCGGCGGCACATTCTTCGGAATCGGCGGCGCCGTCCGGTTCCGCGCAAACGGCGTCGGCCCCGGATACACAATCCCCACAAAATCCGGCCGCGACGAAACACCCTTCAACGGATCCACGTCGGCACTGTTCTTCTTATCAAACTCGTCATACAAAACCGCCGCCGGCGCCGAGAGTTCTGCCCCCGCCGAAAAGCCCATAATCCCGATCTTGTTCGGATCCAGGTTCCATTCCTTGGCATAAGCCCGCACCATCCGGATCCCCTGCAGCGCGTCATTCACCGCATCCACCTCGGCCACGTAACCGTCTTTCCGCAGCCGGTTCCGCAGGATCACCGTGTTGATCCCAAAATTATAGAAATACGAGACAAAATCCGCGCTCTCCGACCCCACGTTCAGCGTATTGTGCCCGCCGCCCGCCGCCAGAATCACCACCGCGCCCGTGTTAATCCCCTTATCGACAGGATGAAATTCAATGGACGGATTGTGAATGTTGATGATGCTCGCAATCCGCCCCGGCACGGACTGGCTCATGTTGTAAACCTCCGCCTCCCGCACCTTCTCGGCCTTCAGGAATGGGGACCCCGCCGGGTACAACGGCACCACCACGCCCCCGGGCAGAATCGGCTGCGGCGCATAAGGCCCCGCGCCAACGGGACCAGGCTTGGGAGCGCCCATCGGCGCCGGCAGCGGCGGCAACGCGCCCTGCCCATAAGCACCAGCGGCAATCAGCAAGCCCAAAAGAAATGAAAAGAAGTGAATACGCATGATGAGAGTTTGGCTCTCATCATATCCCCTTACACAGCAGTCCCGAACACCGCCCCCACGCCCGCCGTCAGCGCCATCGCCAGCGCCCCCCAAAAGGTGACCCGCGCCGTCCCCGCCCAAACCCCAGCTCCCCCAGCCTTCGCCGCCACACCCCCCAACAGCCCCAAAAACAGCA
>CAMATG010000594.1 GCA_945860645.1 Candidatus Sulfopaludibacter sp. SbA3
GGCCCACCTCGCCAACCACCCGGAACTCGCCTGGATCGACGCCGGCTACGCCGAAATGACCGACAACGGCGTCGAGTTCTTCGCCACCATGCCCAAGCTTCACACGCTCGCCTTCGGCGGCAACAAGATGACCGACGTCGGCCTAACGCCACTCCGGCTCATCGCCGGGTTGAAGGTGCTCGACCTGGGCGGCTTGCAACGGACAGACTCCGGCCTCTGGCAGGTCACGGTCACCGATCGCGGCGCCGAGACGCTCTCCGGCATGGCCCAGTTGGAAATCCTTAGCCTCCGCAACAGCAAGATCACCGACGTCGGCGTCGATCATCTCGTCAAGCTGAAAAACCTCAAACGGCTCGACGTCGTCAACACCAGCCTCACCGACGCCGGTATCGCCCGCCTTCGCGCCGCGCTGCCCAACTGCGATCTGCGCTCCGGCAAGGTCAACCAAGTCCGCCGATAGGAACCGAAATGTCCATCACCCGCCGCGGCTTCCTCGCCGCCCCTTTCTTCATCAGGAATCTGCTCTCCGCGCCCCCCAGCGACCGCGTCCGCCTCGCCTCCATGGGCGCCAACGGCATGGCCTGGGCCACGCTCCACGGCATCTCCACGCACGCCTCGGTGGACCTCATCGCCGCCGCCGATGTCGATACCGCGCGGACCGAAAGGGTAAAGACCACCTACCCCAAGGCCAAGCACTATCAGGATTGGCGCGAAATGCTCGACAAGGAGTACAAGAACCTCGACGCTATCTGCGTCGGCACGCCAGACCACATGCACGCCCCGCAGGCCATGAGCGCCATGCGCCGCGGCCTGCACGTCTACTGCCAGAAGCCGCTCACCTCCCATGTCGCCGAGGCCCGCGCGCTGCAGAAGTACGCCGTCTCGAAGAAGCTCGTCACCCAGATGGGCATTCAGATTCACTCCAACGCCGAGTATCGCACCGCCGTTCAACTCGTCCACAACGGCACCATCGGCAAGGTGAAGGAAGTCCACGCCTGGAGCAATAAGAAGTGGGGCGATCTAGAGCCCCGGCCCAGCACGACGGACCCCATCCCCGCCACACTCGATTGGGATAAATGGATCGGCGTCGCGCGCCCCGAAGACTATATCAAGAACTACTGCCACCCCGGCAATTGGCGCAAACGTTTAGAATTCGGCACCGGCACCTTTGGCGACATGGGCTGCCATATCTACGACCCCGTCTTTGGGGCGCTGGGCCTGACCGCGCCGCTCACCGTTCGCGCCGAAGGGCCTGCGCCGAATCAGCACAGCTGGGCCGTCAACGCCATCGTCAAGTACACCTTCCCCGGAACGCAGTACACCGACGGCAAGACCGTCAACGTGACCTGGTACGACGGCGACGAACGCCCGCCGCAGGAGATCCTGGCGCTCATCGAAAACGCAAAAGTGCCCGATCAAGGCTCCATCATTATCGGCACCAAGGGTGTCATGTTGGTGCCCCATGTGGCCTTCCCCGCCCTCTTCCCGGCCGCCTCGTTCCGAGATTTCAAGCTCCCCGAAGTCACCAAGAACGACCACTATCACCAGTTCGTCGATGCCATTCTCGGCAAGGGCCCAACCTCCACGCCCTTCACGTATTCCGGCCCGCTCAGCGAAACGGTGCTCCTCGGCAGCCTCGCCACACGCTTCCCGAGGACGACCCTCGAATGGAACTCGGCCAAGTTGCAGTTCCGTAACGAAAAACAGGCGAATCAGTTCCTGAAGCGCCCTTACCGCAACGGATGGAAGGTGAAGGGGCTCTAGCGATCCCGGTAATTCAGCGGCGGCGCGGCGTTCTTCGGAACGCGTGACAGGTACGAAAACCCCGCCCGCCGCTTGTCAAACGACTCCCGAATCGGCTCCAACAGCTTCGGATTGGCGTAAATGTCACTAGCCGTCTGCGCCATCACCTTGGCCGCCAGGACCATTCCCTTGCGCCCGATCGACATCCCCGCGCACGCCGTCGATTGCCACGTGTGCGGCGAGATGCCGGGCACGAAAGTCGCCACGTTCAACTGCGACATCGGCACCACCCACGATACGTCGGAAGCATCGGTCGACGCCGCTCCCGCGCTGGTCTGCACCGGCTGAATAGTGGCCTCGCTGCCCAGCGCCAGCTCCGGATCCGTAAACAGCGTCTTTCGCAACTGATCCGCGAAATCCTGTTCCTCCGCCGAATACCGCAACCCGCCAATCCGCCGCAAATTCCGGTCGTACATCCCTGCCAAAGCGTCATTCGGCAACAGGTTGTACACGCTCCCAATCAACTGCTGCTCCACCCGTGTCTCCGTCGCCAGCGCCGATCCCTCCGCGGCCTTCTCAATCCGTTTCCAGATCCCGTCCAGCACCTTCATCGACGCATGGCGTAGCGTGATCGAAACTTCCGCCACGTCTGGCACAATGTTCGCCGCCGCCCCGCCCTGCGTCACGATATAGTGCATCCGCGTCTCCGCCGGCACGTGCTCCCGCAGCAGGTCCACGGCGTGCCCAAACAGCATCACCGCATCCAGCGCGCTCCGCCCCTCCTCCGGCGCCATCGCCGCGTGCGACGCCACGCCGCGAAATCGGAACTTCGCGCTGATGTTGGCGTTCATCGTACCCAAACTGGCGCTGTTGGAATCCCCCGGATGCCACGCCAGCATTGCGTCCACGCCTGCAAACAAACCCGCGTGAATCATGTACACCTTCCCCGCCCCGCCCTCCTCCGCCGGCGTGCCAAACACCTTCAACGTCCCCTGAAACCCCTCCTCCTTCAGCGCAATCGCCGCCAAAACGCTCCCGGTGCCCAGCAAGTTGTGCCCACACCCATGCCCCGCCGCCCCGGCCACGCGCGGCGCCCGCTTCGCCACATCTTCCTGTGAAAGCCCCGGCAGCGCGTCATACTCCGCCATCAGCCCGATCACCGGACTCCCGTTCCCATACGTCGCCACAAACGCCGTTGGCATCCCCGCCACGCCAGCCTGCACTGTGAACCCGGCCCGCCGTAACTCCTCCTGCAGCAGCGTCGAACTCTTCGTCTCCTTGTACCCCACCTCCGCCAACTCCCAGATCTGCCGCGAAACTGCCCCCAAACGCTCCGCGTGCGCGTCCACGCGAGCCCCAACCTCGGCATATAACAATGGGGTAATGAGCAGCAAACCAATACGCATACGTACATGGAACCACATATAATCGGGAACATTCGCGTGCGTGTTTTCCTTCTCCTTACAACCGCTTGCCTGACCCTCGCCGCCGACCTCTCCGTCGACGCGCCCGCCCTCCTCGCGCGCCGCTGCGCCCACTGCCACAACGCCAAAGCCAGGACCGCTGGCGTAGACCTTTCCACCCGCGAAGCCACCCTCAAAGCCGGGCTTCCCAAACTCCTGCGCCGTGTCCAACTCGGCCAGATGCCTCCCGATGGCTCCCTCCCCGCCTCCGATCAGGAAACCCTCGCCAAGTGGATCGACGCCGGTGCCCCGTGGACCCAGCAGGGCTGGTGGTCCCTCCAACCCCTCAAGCCCACCGCCAAATCCATCGACGACTTCATCTCCGAAAAGCTGCGCGCCAACGGACTCAAACCGGCCCCGCCAGCCGACCGCCGCACCCTTATCCGCCGCGCCACGTTCGACATCAGCGGCCTGCCGCCCACCCCCGAGGACATCGCCACTTTCGTCAACGATCCCAACCCCAAAGCGTACGAAAACCTCATCGATCGGCTTCTAAACAGCCCCCGTTACGGCGAACGCTGGGCCCGCCACTGGCTCGACGTTGTACGCTTCACCGAAAGCGAAGGCTTCGAACGCGACGAACCCCGCGAACACGCCTGGCCCTATCGCGACTACGTCATCCGCAGCCTGAACGCCGACAAGTCCTACCTCGAATTCGCCCGCGAACAGATCGCCGGCGATATCATGAAACCCGACAATCGCGACGCCGTCATCGCCACCGGCACCCTCGTGTTCGGCCCCACCGACGCAGTGGGCTTAACCTCCGCCGTGGAAAAGGAGCGGGAAGCCGTACGCGAAGATCAGCTCGAAGAGATGGTCGGCGTCGTCTCCCAAACCTTCCTCGGCCTCACCGCCAACTGCGCCCGCTGCCACGACCACAAATTCGACCCCATCCCCCAGCGCGACTACTACCGTTTCAAAGCCGCCCTCTCCGGCGTCTGGCAACCCTTTGCCGACCCTGCCTCCACGGAACTCTTCCCCGACGGCCGCATCCTGGACACTTCACACCAAACCAGCGCCAATACGATCAAAACCAAGATCCGCAACGTCGAAAACCAGATCGCTCGTCTCCACCAACAACGCACACAATTCCCTGCCATCCGGCCCCTCGCGCAGTGGACCTTCGACGTCGACGCCCACGACCAACTCGGCCCTCTCCACGCCCCCGCCAACCTGAAAACCCAATTCGCCGACGGCCATCTCACCGCCGCCCCCCTCACCACTGCTCCCATTCAATCCGACATCAAAGAGAAAACCCTCGAAGCCTGGGTCACGATAAAGAAACCCCTGGAAAACCTCATCAGTGTCTTCCAGATCTACAA
>CAMATG010000595.1 GCA_945860645.1 Candidatus Sulfopaludibacter sp. SbA3
CAGATGCGTCCCGGGAGGGAGGAGCCTTCGCCAAACCGGAGCCGCTTGCCCGGCCAGCGACAAACCACAAAGCAGGAGGACGAGAACGCGCGACGGGTTCAGCACCATGTGACTTCGGTTATCCGAGCTTGCCGGCCAACTTCTGAATCTCTTCCTGATCGGACTTGCTGGGATTGGACTTTTTGGCATCGTCCAATTCACGGCGGGCCTTGGCTTTGTCGCCGGACTGCAGATAGGCGGTGGCGAGGCGGAGGTGGAACAGGGCGACGTTCGGGTACTTTCCGGTGAGTTCGGAGAAGATCGAACTGGCGTTCTGCGGGAGGTTCTTCTTCAGGTAGATGAAGCCGAGTGTGTCGGCGATCATCGGGTCCGCCGGGGCCTTGGCCTTGGCCTTCTGCGCGTAGGTGAGGGCAAGATCGAGATTATTGCCCTGATCGGCGAGATAGAAGGAGTAGTTGTTGAGCGCGACGACGTTGTCAGGCTCGGCCTTGAGCACCTGCTCATAGAGCGGAGCAGCCTCTGAACGGCGGTTCACCTGATCGAGCGCCATGGCGCGGCTGAGCAGCGGCATCACGTGGTTCGGCATCAGTTCGCCGGCCTTTTTCCAGGTATCGATGGCGTTGTTCAAATCGCCCTTCTGGCGATAGGACTCGGCGATGCGCATGTGGAGATCGAAGTTCTTCGGGTCACCCTGGAGCACCTTTTGGAACATCTTGATGCCGTCGTCGACGCGGCCGCCACGGACGGCGATATTGCCCCAGGCAACCTGGAGAACGGTGGACTTGGGGAACTTCTGAATGGCGGCGTCGAGCAGCGCGAGGGACTTCTCGTTCTGCTTCTGGGCGGTATAGACTTCCGTCAGCCCCATCAGACCGCGCATGTCCGGCGGGTTCTGGGAGTAGACTTCCTGGAAGAGCTTTTCAGCCTCGGCGAGCTTCCCTTCTTTAAACAAGACGTAGCCGAGTTGGTACTTGGCGTCGCGTTGGGAGGGGTTGACTTTCAAGGTCTCCAGCAAAACGGTTTTGGAATCTTCGAACTTACCTTGCGCCATGTAGGCGTGCGACTTGATGAGGCGGGCATACTGATTGCCTGGGTCAAGCTGCAGGATTTCGCTCGCGGCACTGAGCGCGGCGGCATACTCGCCCCGGGTCACCTGCACTTGCGCCAGCGCGATGCGGGCCGGCAGATAATCCGGCCGATACTTCAGGGCATCGGTGAATTGAACGCGGGCCGAATCCAGATCCCCTTTGGACATGAGCGCACGGCCAAGGTTGTAGCGGAGGACAAAGTTCTCCGGCATCTTGGTCACAACCGATTGCAGTTCGCTGATGGCGGTGCTGATCTGTTCCGGCTTGCCGGCATACAGCCAAAGCGACGCGCGCATGGCAATGGCTTCCGGATCGTTCTTGTCTTCTTTCAGGATGGTTTCACAAAGCTCCAAGGCTTCGGTGGAGCGATTCTGGGCGACGCGCACTTCCACAAGGCGTTTTTGGAAGAGCCGGCTGCGAGCCGAATCCTGTTTGGCGCCTTCGGCGTAGGTGGAGGCCGCCCGTTCGTAGTCACGCACGCGATAGTAGAAATCGCCGACGTCCATAAAGGCATTGGGGAAATCGGTGCGATTGGCGAGCGTTTCGCTCAACACCTTCTCCATCTCCGAGCTCTTCTGATGGACATAATAATGCGCGGCGAGGCGCAACCGGTTGCCCGCATCCTTCGGATTGTTCGAGGTGCGCTCCCGGAGAATCTTTTCGGCCTCATCCGGCTTTTGCTGCAACATGGCTATTCCATAAAGCATGTCGTAGGCGGCACCGTTGGTCTTGTCCTTGGTGACCATCCCGCGTACGAATGAAATCGCCTCGTCGAACCGCTTCAGGGCAAGCAGGGTGCGGGCGATCGTCAACTGAAGCACGGCTTGATCGGGCTTCTTGGCATCGGCTGCCTGGAAAAGAGTCAAGCCTTCCTCGCCCTTGCCTTCGGCAATCGCCAGGAAGCCACGGAGGCGAAGATCCTCATACGATCCCTTCCCGCGCTTTTCGATGCGCGCGGAGAGATCGCGAATATCGTTCATCAAATTCTTGTACTTTGCCGGATTGGACGAGTAGGCATTCAGGTAAATGTCAGCCAATTTGCTGTGCGCGTCGAGATTTTCCGGCTGGAGTTCGATCGTGCGCTGCAGGTTGCCGAGCGCTTCGCCGTAAGAACCGAGACGCAGATTGGTAAGAGCCAGCTGATAGTACGCTTCGCCAAACCGCGGATCGACCTTGATCGCGTTCAGATACATCAAACGGGCCTGTTTGTACTGGCCCTTCTCGAAATATTTATTGCCCCCGTCAAGGGCCTTTTTCTTCTTGGCTTCCGGGCTGCAGGCGGTAGCAAACAGGGTGAGCGCCAAAAGGAGCAGTATGGAGATGCGTCGTGTCATGGGTTTACCGGCAAACGAAAGTATCTTCAACATGATATCGCGCTTAGGCGAATCCCGCCCAGTGCGTCCCATCATGGAAGTACTATCTTTCGTTATCGGCCATCGCCGATCTTCCTTGACCCGTATTCGGCCAGCCGCCCTATTCGACGGCTACCAGGGGAACCACAGGCCCGGTAATGGAGCTGCTAATCCCCCCAATCCGGAGGACTACCTCCAAATTTTCGCCCTTTTCGTGGAAGCCGGGAACGCGGAAGTTGACCTGATAGAGGCCAACGTAGCCGGGGACGAGACCGCTCCAATCGACGATCATCTCTTCCTGGACTCTGAAGCCACGCGTTTTGTCGGCGGCGGTTTCCACCTTCTTGAAGTAGAGTTCGAGAGCGTCGGTTTCAAGCAGCCGTTCGGCCGGAACGGGGGTACCCGAGGTCAATCGGAAAGTGCCTTTCGGGTTTCCGAGGCCGACGGCGTACATGACGAGAGGCTCGTCGCGTTTGGCTGGCCGGTTGACGGAGACGGCTTCGCCGTTAGGACGGAAGACCAGAGCGCGTTTGGTGGTGGGATCGGCAAGGACGGCGGGGGCGTACTTGGCAACCGTCAACTGCACGGTTTGCGAAGAGATTTTCCGATCCACCGAACGAATCATGAGCGTGTAGCGGCCGGCGGCGAGTTCGGGAGGGATTTGGGCGTTGATCTGCCCGGTGGAGGTCATCAGCAGCGGAATGGGGGAGTTGTTAAGAGTGACACACGTACCACCGAGGGTGAGCGGCAAAGGTGTCGTCCCGGCGGTGGCGGAGGCGCCAAGGTTCTGGCCGAAGATGGAGACGAGTCCGTTGGGGGCGGCGGAGGCGGTGAAGTTGCCGACGTTGACGATGCCTGCGGCGGGGACCTGGGGACGGTCGGTGACGGCGGGGGTGACGAGGGGAACGATGGTGAGGCCGGTCGCGGTGAGGACATAGGCGTTTTCGAGGTTGGCGTCGACCGCCATGGTGCGGCCGTCGGTATTCACGCGGGCGGTGCCGGTGACGCTGGAGACAGGCCCTTCGAGCGCGGCGACACTGCGGGTGGTGGCGCCGGTGGAGGAGTTCACGAGTTCGATTTGCGGCGTGTCGGTGACGACGGCGTTGGCATTGGCGCGGACGGGCTGAGAGAACTTGGCGTAGACGGTACCGGAGGCGGCAAAGACGGCCGAAACGGGCCGGGTACTGGAGGCGGTGGGAACGCCGGGACGGCCGGGGATAGCGCCACCGCCACCGGCTCCGGTTCCGCCGGTGCCGGCGATGGGCGAGAGACTCTGGTTCAGGACAATATCGTTGACGAGAAAATACTGGCCGCGGGGGCCGGCGCTGACGGGGCCGAAGAAGCCCTGAATGGGGGCGGTGGCCACCTGCCGGGCGGCGACGAAATCATCGACGAGCGCATCGTAGAGGTAGGCGTTGCCGTTGCCGGCGAGCAGGAGCATGTATTCGCCGTTGGGGGTGGCGACCATAGTGCGCGGGGCGGGAATAGTGGCGGTTCCGATGACGGGGCTGACGCGGCGGGGGAGCGCTTCGTCGCCGATGACGCGCCAGAGAGTGCCGTTGCTCATCATGATCTGGAGACCGTTCTGGGTGGCGGCGAGTAGGGAGGGCGAGATGACGGCCGTGGCACCGTTAAAAGGGATGGCGGGGAATTTGACGCGGCCGGTGACGCGGAGTTGATCGAGATCGATGATGCTGATGGATTCACCGCCCGAGTTGCCGACGTAGAGGGTGGCGCCATCGGGCGACATGGCGAGCGAACGGGGGAGCTGGCCGACTTTGATCGGCGCCAGGAAACGCTTGGCGCGGGTGTCGAAGACCTCGACGCGGTTCATGCCGGAGTTCGAGATATAGAGACGATTGCGGGTGGCGTCGGCCACCATGTCGGTGAGCGCTTCGTTGGGAGAGATCGCGGTTTGCACGGGGATGAGATCGCCGCGGGATTCGGTGTTGCGGGAGTTCTGGAAGACCCGGATGGAGGCGGGGAGGTTGACGGCCTGCGGCGAGGTGACGAGGAAATCGTGAGCGGCAGGGGTGCCGAGCGAGCGGGAGTTGGTGAAGTTGTAGGCGATTTCGAAGGCC
>CAMATG010000596.1 GCA_945860645.1 Candidatus Sulfopaludibacter sp. SbA3
AACGGCGACTTCCGCTGCGGAGCCCGCTGGCAGGCGCAGGGCACCCGCATGCAGTTGGACAAGGAGATGTACTATCCAGATTCGATCGGCGATCTGTATAGCCGCGTGACGGAGTTGCTGGGCTTCCACGAAAACTCCGAGGAACACAAGGTGCAGTGGCTATCGACCGAGGGCCAACCGGCCTACGCGCCGTTGTTTGAACAGATGTTCCCGATGGATGGCGACTGGGCCAACCACACCGACCGGCATTTCTTCGATGGGGAGCGGATTTCCCGCGGCGGCTTCAGCACGCGGTTTTATCAGGGCCTGGGCCTTGCCGATGGGGCCGCGGTACCGGAGAAACTGGCGCCCGACGTGGCCGCATCGCTGCAGGCAACGGTGGAAAAGATCGTCCTCCGCCTGGCCGGCACGGGCGAGAATCTGTGCCTGGGCGGCGGCGTGTTTTTCAACTCGATTCTGGTGGAAGCGTTGGAGCGCTCCGGCCAGTTCCAGAACGTCTACGTGCAGCCCTCGGCGGGCAACGCGGGCACGGCGTTCGGCGCGTTGTGCATCGCCTGGCATGAGGTGTTGGGCGAGACAAAGCGGATGGGGCTTGGCAGTTTCTGCCTGGGTCCGGAATATACAACCGAAGAGATCAAGCGAGTATTTGAGAACTGTAAGTTACGGTTCCAGATGTTACTTACGACGGATGCCATCCTGGCCACGGCGATGGACCAGTTACAACGGGACCGGATCCTGGCCTGGATGCAGGGGCGCATGGAGTTCGGCTCGCGCGCGCTGGGGAATCGCAGCATTCTGGCGAGTCCGATGAATCCGTATTCGACGGAGAATCTGAACGTGTTTATCAAACACCGTGAGCCGTCGCGTAAGTTCGCCGCGTCGGTGCCGGTGGAGATGGCCTCGGAGTATTTTGAAGTCGGGCCAAACGCGCGTTACTTATCCACGGTAGGACGGGTGCGGCCGGCGCACAGGGATAAGTTCGCCAGCGCCATTCTTGGCAACGATATGGTGCGCGTGCACACGGTAGCGGAAGAAGATAATCCGCTCTACTGGCGCCTGCTGCACCGGGCGGCGGAAGTATTCGGCATGCCGGTGTTGTACAACACCAGCTTCAACCTGTTCGGCGATCCGCTGGTCTGCACCCCGCGTGATGCGGTCCGCAGCTTCTATTCGTCCGGCATTGACGCTCTCATTGCCGGGTCCTTCTTCGTAGAGAAGTAGAAAACAAGTGGTGGCGGAGGTGGGACTTGAACCCACACGCACAGTGAAGTACGGCAGATTTTGAGTCTGCTGCGTCTGCCAATTCCGCCACTCCGCCACTTGTGCGAACAGCAAATTCAGTATATCAAAGACGGATGGACTCCGCCTGCCTCCTGCGCGAACAATTACTAGCCCGTGAAATTTCCGCCGTCGAAGTGTTCGAAGCGCACCTGGAAACCATCGAGCGGCGGAACCCGGAATTGAACGCCATCGTGACGCTGACGCCCGACCTGGCGAGGGCGCAGGCGGAGGCGGCCGACCGGGCCATGGCGCGCGGCGAATCGCTGGGCTTGCTTCATGGATTACCCGTAGCCCACAAGGATTTGCAGGAGACTCGGGGCATCCGCACGACGTTCGGTTCGCCGATTTTTGCGGATTACGTGCCGGCGTTCGATACAGAGATCGTCCGGCGGATGAAGGCGGCGGGAAGTATTTGTTTAGGAAAAACGAATACGCCGGAGTTTGGCGCGGGGTCGCAGACATTTAATCCTGTGTTCGGCAAGACGCGCAATCCCTACGACCTCACCAAGACCTGCGGCGGCTCCAGCGGCGGCGCGGCTGTGGCGCTGGCGACGGGCATGATCGCGTTGGCCGATGGGTCCGATACAGGCGGGTCGTTGCGGAATCCGGCCAGTTTCTGCGGTGTGACCGGGCTGCGGACCACGCCGGGACTGGTGCCGATTGAACCGAACGGCTGCCCGGGGAGCCCGCTGACGGTGAACGGGCCGATGGCGCGGGACTGTGGCGACGTGGCGCTGCTGCTGGCGGTTCTGGCGGGGTTGACGAAGGTCCCGGAGTTGGAGCGGGAGTTCCACGGCACGCGCGTCGCCTGGCTGGGCGAGGTATCCGGTATGCCGTTCGAGGCGGCGGTGCGCGATGTCGTGGACGGGGCCAGAAAACAGTTTGCGACGATCGGCTGCCAAGTTGACGACGCCACGCCGGACTTCACCGACGCCGACGCCGCCTTCCGCGTCCTCCGCGCCCACGAGTTCTATTCGCTCCACGGCGCCAAGTCGCGGGAGCGAATGAAGGAGACGGTGCAGCAGGAGATCGCCCGCGGCGAACGGCTGACCGCGGACGACATCCGGCGCGCCAACGGACTGCGCGACGGCCTGCGCGGGCGCCTCGCCGCGTTCCAGGAGCGGTATGAGTTCTTCGTCCTGCCCACGGTGCAGGTGCTGCCGTTCGACATCGAACTGCCCTACATCACCAACATCAACGGCGTGGAGCTACCCACCTACATCGACTGGATGCGCAGCTGCTACTTCATCTCGATTTTGGGTGTACCGGCGCTGAGTGTCCCTTGCGGATTTACGGCCGAGGGATTACCGGTAGGGCTGCAAATTGTCGGCCGCGCCGGGGCGGACTGGGACGTATTGCGCCTTGGAAGGGCGCTCGAACAAGTCATAATGGGCAAGCATGTCTGAGGCCGATCTGACGAAGACGACACCGCGCTCGCACCCTTCGCTGGTAACTACTTCGGCGATCGACGAAGGCCGCTTCCCGCCGGGCACGCTCCTGAACCAGCGCTACCGGATCGTCAGCGTTCTGGGCAAGGGCGGGATGGGCGAGGTCTACCGCGCCAATGACCTGATCCTGGGCCAGCCGGTGGCGCTGAAATTCCTGCCCATCGAGATGGCGCAGGATGAGCAGATCCTGAACCGCTTCCGCAACGAAGTGCGCGTGGCGCGGCAGGTTTCGCACCCCAACGTCTGCCGCGTCTATGACCTGGGCGAGGCCGACGGCCAGCCCTATCTATCGATGGAATACGTCGACGGCGAGGACCTGTCGACGCTCCTGAAACGCATCGGCCACCTGTCGCAGGACAAGGGCGTGGAACTGGCCCGGCAACTCTGCGCGGGCCTCGCCGCGGCGCATGACAAGGGCGTGCTGCATCGCGATCTGAAACCGGCCAATTTGCTGCTGAACAGCAAGGGCCAGTTGATGATCACCGACTTCGGCCTGGCCGGGCTGGCCGAACAGGTGCAGGCGGACGTGCGGTCCGGGACGCCAGCGTACATGGCGCCGGAGCAGTTGAGCGGCCTGGAAGTCACGCACAAGAGCGATATCTACGCCCTCGGCCTGGTGCTGTACGAGATGTTCAGCGGCAAGAAGGCGCACGCGGCGGAGACGCGCGCCGAGCTGCAGCGGCTGAAGGATGGCGGGTCGGCGCCATCGCTGTCGAGCCTGGTGAAGGATCTGGACCCGGCGATTGAACGGGTCATTGAACGGTGCCTGTCGCCGGACCCGATGCGCCGCCCGTCGAACGCGCTGGCGGTTTCGGCCGCGCTGCCCGGCGGCGATCCGCTGGCGGCCGCGCTGGCGGCGGGCGAAACGCCCACGCCGGAGATGGTGGCGGCCTCCGGCGGTCACGACGGCCTGCGTCCGCGCACGGCGCTTTTGTTGGTGGTCGCCATCATCGCCGGCTGGATCGGCGTGGCCATCATCAACAGCCAGGTCTCCCTCCTGGACAAAATCCCCTTCGATCAGCCCACCGACGCGCTGGCCCAGAAGTCCAAGGAGATGATCGCGCAACTGGGCTACAGTGGAAAACCCGGGGACGTCATCTACGGCTTCTCAAAGAACACCCGCTACCAGGAGCAGCTGAACAAGCACTTCGGCGGCAAGGCGTGGGAGCATCTGATGCACACCCGGCCTTCGCTGGTGAACTTCTGGTACCGCACCTCGCCGGATTCCCTCTGGCCTTCCAATGACCGGAGCATCTACCCCACCGAGTCCGACCCGCCGCTGAACGTCCCCGGCATGGTGCGGATTTCGCTCGACCCGGAGGGCCGCCTGCTGAACTTCCGGGCGCTGCCCAAAGCGACCGATACCGCACAGGACGGCCCCTACGACTGGACGCGGCTCTTCAAGCTGGCCGACCTCGACATGGGGATGTTCAAACCGGTGGAGCCGAAGGGGCTGCCTCAGGTGACCTTCGACCAACGCTCGGAGTGGAAGGGGACAATTTCCCAGCACATCCCCCACGAATTCCGCGTGGAAGCGGCGGCCTACCGCGGCCGTCTTGTGCACTTCAGCGTCGCCGTCGATTGGGGCGACGCGGCCGCCGATCCCCCGCCCGCCGGGCCCGATTGGGGCAGCCGCTTCTCCCTGCTCCTCTTCGCCTCCGCCTATCTCTTCGCCGGTCGCATGGCCTGGGGCAACTGGAAGGCGGGACGGACAGACCGCGTCGGTGCCTGGCGTCTGGCCGTGTTGATCGCCTCCGGCGCCTTCGCCACCTGCCTGCTGGCGGCGCAC
>CAMATG010000597.1 GCA_945860645.1 Candidatus Sulfopaludibacter sp. SbA3
CACCCTGAACGTTTCGTCCGCAGAGCCCCAAATGTCCAGCCTCTTCCGGGTATGGTCTGGATCAACAAACCCGTCTCATCGGATTCTCCAGAAAGGAATACTCACTAAATTCTTTCGCCGACTGTCTCAAAGTTGTTGACACGCGCCGGTCGTCGTGAGCGACGGGAACTCCCCGGCTGAATCGAACGAATGCGACTGGTGAGTGACTTGCCCAGGAGAAGACCGGTTGGCGCCCCGTTGCGAGCCAACCGGTCCTGAAGCAAGGTATCCCAATCTCGAGACTAGGTTGTTTCCACCCCCGCGAAAGATAACCAGAAATAGAGCGTTTCTCAATATCGAGGCCCACGCAATGGAAAATACAGACGCTAAAGCGACCTTAGACAGACTTAAGGTCCTTCTTTTTACACAGGTTTTTAGAGGCGATCAAGGACGCCGTGTGATTGAATACTTGATCGGCGAGTATGGAAGTTTAGACCGGATATGCGCGCAGGACATTAGTGAACATGGTGGCCCTCAAGGCGAGAAAAACGTGTGCCCGCTGATGAGCCGTATGCGCGACGAACTCGACGAGTTCTTCCTCTACCACCCGCTGGGGCGCGCGGAACAATTCCGCCTCATTCTGCCTGCCGACGACCGTGGAAATTATTCGATCCGGCTGGGGGCTAACGATCCGCCAAAGGACCTGGTAGCGAAGTTCTGGTGCCATCACCTAACACGAACCAAGGTGCCAGTCGTCTACGCGGAGGTTCCCTGCGCAGAGGACGGGTGCCATTACTCACGAAGTCAGAAGTGCCGCCCCGATCTCGATCAACCATTTAATTATGAGTCGGTTGCAATCGAGAGCAAGCCTCTGTCTGGCCTCGTCTCTGCGGCTATAATGCGGGCAACGTTTCGACTGATGGAGACGTTTGCGGTGTGGGGTGCACAGGTTACCCCAACATCCGTGCGACCGGTTGTTGACATGATCGAGGGCGACATCATCGCCGTTGGCACGCCGGCCAGCATGCCCCGGTTGCTATCGAATTGCGAGGCGGCGGCCAGCATTCGGACCGATATTGAAGGTGTAACCGCCGTCCTTGACTCGAAGGATGGCCTTCTGCGGGAACGCTACCTAGATACACCGGCACCGGTCAACATCGGCCAGACTAGCGAAGTTGTGCGGTGGGGTGTCGTGACCCGACATCACTATCGGTTTCAGCGCACTATAACGGTTATCGCGGCAAAGGATGAACTAGCGGTCGAGGCTATCGTCCAGTTCCTCACCAACGAAGAGCTGATGTTGGAACTTGCCCGAAAACTCTCTCGTGATGGCGCGATGCCCGATCACTTCCAGGCCCTATTCTGCGTGCGCGCCTTCAATGGTCACTCGATTGCTCGGCAGGTCACGGTTGAGAAAGTCCTAAACCTCTGTGCCTTGTGACCCGACCAGCCCAATTCGCGCAAAGCGATCGAGCGGAGATGGTGCCTTGGTCGAGCGTGTCCAATGAGGGCGATGTAGCGGCAGAGAAGGGCGCCGCCGCCTCTGATACCAGATGATCCCGGTCTCCTGCCAGCAATCAGGGACAACATCTGGCAATGCTCATTCCTTGTTTTCGTGAGCATGTCCACCCACCATGTAGTGGGGAGGCGACTGCGACTATGTTCCCTGGATCCAACACGCTGACGAGAACCGTACGAATGCACGCCGAAAGTCTCGCGAGCGCTGATCGTCCTAACGGCTTTTCCGGTACTGAGGCTTATCGGCCCCTACGACATGATCCGCTGGAAAGGCCGGAGTTGGGATCTGCGCAAAATTACCTCTCAATTCGAGCCACGAGAATCGTACATGCCGACTCCCATTGACGTATTGGTGAATGCAATAGCCGATCAGGTCGTCGCCAGGGTCAAGGCCGAATTGTCGCTCCAGCCTTCTGTTCAACCAGCGCTCTTGAACGTCAAAGACGCGGCAGCGTACCTCGGCCGCAGTGAGCAGGCCGTTCAGCATCTGATCTTTCAAAGAGACCTGCCGGTCGTGCGCGTTGGGCGCCGTGTTCATCTCCATCGTCGCGATCTGGATGCGTGGATTGAGAAGAACAAAATTTGAAATTAGGTGCGCGTCCGCGTCCCTGGAATGAATACAGTTCTGCCGGGCGGAGATCAGGGTCTGCAATAAGCGCCATTCTTGCACGGGCGTCGACCGAACTCGGATCGTCGTCGTCGGCTGAGGCAATGGGATGTGTTTTGCCGAACTCCCACTCACACAACTCCACCATGACCGGCGCCGCAAATCATAGTGGAGTCGAGATATGTCACGCTCTCAAGTTCATCCGACTGCTTCCGGCAAGGATCGCTCGGATCAAGGATGCCGCGCTGGATCTCTGTCGAAGCACCCACCGGCGCCGATCCGGCGTTCACCGGGAAGGCCCGCCGATCCTAAAAGCGATTGTCCCTGAGTGTACCTGAGAGGGCCGAAGCCGGTATTCCCCGAACACCACCGCACGAACGCTGAATCACGCCAGTGGTTACATTAATGGTTACAGTATGGAAAAACAAGAGCCGACGATTTCTCGTCGGCTCTTGTTAACTGCTTTGTAATCAATCTGGTGCGGAGAGCGGGACTTGAACCCGCACGGTGTTACCCGCTAGCACCTCAAGCTAGTGCGTCTGCCAATTCCGCCACCTCCGCAAACTCGTGGCACAACATTACTTCTTCTGCTCCTGCTTCTGCTGACCAGCCGCCGGGGGCGGGGGCAGATCGAGGGGCTGCTTGGAAACAACCTTACCCGTTGTCGGATCTAACAATTCGATCGAGGGCTGCTGAGCAGCGGGCTGCGTGGGCATCGGCGGCGGAATCGAACCAGGAGCCGTGGGCGTGGGAGCCGCACCTGCGTCCTTTACGTTTTCCAGAACCGACTTGGCGCCACCGCCAGCACCACCGGACTGCCGGGTCGCGATGACCGACAAACCCAGCGACGTAACCATGAACAACACCGCCGAAGCCGTGGTAGCGCGGCTGAGAGCCGTCGCCGCACCGCGCGGGCCGAACACAGTCTGGGAACCCATTCCGCCGAACGCGCCCGCCAGATCGGCCGCCTTGCCACTTTGCAGCAGCACGACAACCACTAGGAACAAGCAGACGACGACGTGAACGATCGTCAAGATGACTGACAGAATCATAGAAGCAAATGCCTTTTGTCAGTATAGGACACCTTACCGGTACGCCGCAATTCCTGTGACATGTTCTCCGATTACCAGGCAGTGCACGTGGTCGGTTCCTTCGTAGGTTTTGACCGTTTCCAGGTTGCACATGTGGCGCATGATCGGGTATTCGTCCATGATGCCGTTGGCGCCGAGCAGGTCCCGGCTGAGGCGGGCGCATTCGAGCGCCATGCCCACATTGTTCCGCTTGAGCATGGAAATGTGATGGGGAGCGAGCTTGCCCGCGTCCTTTAGCCGGCCGGACTGGAGGGCCAGGAGCTGCCCTTTGGTGATTTCGGTGATCATTGTCGCCAGCTTTTCCTGCACCAGTTGGTGGGAGGCGAGAGGGCGGTTGTCGAACTGTTTGCGCTCGATGACGTATTGGCGGGCGGTTTCGTAGCAATCCATCGCTGCGCCCAACACGCCCCAACCGATACCGAAGCGGGCTTGGGAGAGGCAGGCGAGCGCGCTCTTCAGGCCGCGGGCGCCGGGGAGCATGGCCGAATCGGGCAGGCGAACATCGACCAGGGAAAGGCTGGAGGTGACCGAGGCGCGCATGGACATTTTGCCGTGAATGTCCGATGCGGTGAAGCCGGGCGTGCCTTTTTCGACGACGAAGCCGCGGATGCCTTCGTCGGTGCGGGCCCAGACGATGGCGACGTCGGCCAGGGAGCCGTTGGTGATCCAGGTTTTTTCGCCGTTGAGGACCCAGCCGTTGCCGTCGCGGACGGCGCGCGTCAACATGCCGCTGGGGTTGGAGCCGAATTGGGGCTCGGTGAGGCCGAAGCAGCCGATGGCCTTGCCGGATTGGAGGAGCGGCAGCCAGCGATTCTTCTGTTCGTCGGAGCCGAAGGCGTGGAGGGGGTACATGACCAGCGCGCCCTGGACGCTGACGAAGCTGCGGAGGCCGGAGTCGCCGCGTTCGAGTTCCTGCATGATGAGGCCGTATTCGGTGTTGGTCATGCCGGCGCAGCCGTAGCCTTCCAGATTGGCGCCGAAGAAGCCCATTTCACCCATTTCGGCGACGAGGTCCATGGGGAAGCGGCCGTCGCGGAAGCAGTCGCGAATGACGGGGACGACGCGATCTTCGACGAACTGGCGGGTGGTTCGCCGCACCAGTAGCTCCTGTTCGCTGAGCGAGGCGTCCAGAAGGAAGTAATCGACACCGGTAAAGGCCATGACTTTCATTATCATCAGATTTTCCTGAGAAAACTGGCGGGCTGCGCCCACTACATATCCAGAGCCATGTTTTCGCGACTTTTCCTTTTCGTGGCGTTGGTGTCGGTGCACGTGAGCGCGCAGGCGGTGTTGGACCGCGCATATGCGGCGTTGAAA
>CAMATG010000598.1 GCA_945860645.1 Candidatus Sulfopaludibacter sp. SbA3
CACAAAGTCGGCGGCTTCGGCGAAGGCTTCTTCACGTCATCAGAAGGCGTGCTGCTCAAAAGCCCCAACATCCTCACCGAAAAGGACCCGAAGAAAATCACCTGGTCCACCCTCCCCGATGGCGACATCGGCATCCGCGCCCCCCAGGGCGGCGGCTCCATCGCCGAAGAACAGTCCTTCTCCGTCATGGCCGATGGCTCCATCTTCTGCGTCTTCCGCACCATCGACGGCTACTCCGCCCACACCTACTCCCGCGACGGCGGCCACACCTGGGAACACTCCCAGTACATGCGCTACGCCGACGGCCGCCTCATGAAACACCCCCGCGCCGCCAACTTCGCCTGGCGCGCCGAGAACGGCAAATACCTCTACTGGTTTCACAACCACGGCGGCCGCTTCATCCGCGAAAGCCCACGCCGCCGCACCATCGCCTACGATGACCGCAACCCCGTCTGGCTCTCCGGCGGTACCGAAGTCAACGGCCGCATCCAATGGTCCCAACCCGAAATCGTGCTCTACAACGACGACGTCGCCATGCGCATGAGCTATCCCGACCTCGTTGAAGACGCCGGAAAATACTACCTCACCGAAACCGAAAAAGAGATCGCCCGCGTCCACGAAATCTCCCCCGATCTCTTGAGCGGCCTCTGGGCCCCCGTCGCAGCGCCATCCGCGCCCATCAAGCCCAGCTTCCCGTTCAACAACCGCCGCCACCTCCAGAGCTTTACCCTAGATGTCTGGGTATCGGACGCCAAACCCGGCACTGTCCTTCTCTCCGCTCCCGGCGTAACGCTGAAAGCCATTGAAAAGAACGCCGTCGAGCTCACCCTCTCCGACGGCCGGACCATCAACACCTGGGCCTCCGACCCCAGCACCGAAAAGCTCCGCCACATCGTCGCCATCGTCGACGCCGGCCCCAACGTCATCAGCTACGTCATCAACGGCAAACTCCAGGACGGCGACGTCCACCGCCAGTTCGGCTGGGGCCGCATCAGCCCCAACATGCTGCAAATACAAGGCATGTCCCAACTCAAGCCCGGCCCCGGCGTCGAAAAGCACCAAATCTTCGACCGCTACCTCCGCACCGCCGAGGCTATTGCACTATTTCAAGCTCAATAAGCCGCGGCCCCTTCTCTCGCATCCCGGCCGCAAACTGATCGATAAACTCCCGCAACGTCGTCGCCCTCGTTGCGGGAACCCCCATCCCCTCGGAGAGCTTCACGAAATCCAGGTTCGGCCTCGTCAGGTCCACCATGTCGTTCGACCGGTCGCCAAACCCCGGCGCCCCCGTCCGCCGCATCTCGATGTCCAGGATCCGGTACCGCCGGTTGTTGAAGATCACCGTCACCACGTCCAGCCCCTCGCGTGCCATCGTCCAGAGGGATTGCAGCGTGTACATCGCGCTGCCATCGGCCTCCAGCACCACCACCTTCCGGTCCGGACACGCCACCGCCGCCCCCACGCCCACCGGCAACCCCTGACCGATCGACCCGCCCGTCACCGGTAAAAAGTCGTACCGCTTCGCCCGCGCCACCTGCTCCATCACCGGCGGTCCGCTCGAAATCATCTCATCGCAAATAATCGAATCTTCTGGCAACAAAGCCGCAATCGCCGCACCAATCGTCTCCAGTGTCAACGGTGAATCGGCGTCCGGCAACACGGCCTCCGGAACGTCCGCGAACCCCGCTTCCGGCAACCCCAGCGCCTCCAGGGCCCCCAACCCGTCTTCCTCAATCCCGGCCAGCGTCACCACCCGGCAATCCGGCGGCGCCAGCAGGCTCGCGTCGTTCGGATAGCCGAAGAAAGAGACCGGATTCTTCGCCTCCACGAGCACCAATTCCTTCAACCCCGCCAACTGCGCCTGCGCCGGCCCCGGGAAATAGGCGATCCGTTCAGGCTGAAACCGTCCACGTCCACCCTCAACCCGTGCCGTGTTCCGGTCGGCAAACACCTTGTAGCCCGCCGCCGCCAGCCGCGCCGCGTAATCCAATCCCTTGCCCGTCAAAAGATGGCCACCCAGCAGGAACCCGGCACCCGGCCCGAACGCCGGCCGCGACGCCGGCATCGGCGGACGCGCCGGCGCCGCCGCAAACCCGGCGGCCCCGCTCTCCGACCACGAATAGTCCGCCGCGATGATCATCGAAACGATCCGTCCGGGGTACCTCCGCGCCTCCGAAATCACCTCCGCGGCCACCGAACCCATGTCAAAAACGTTCTCTAAACGCACCGTTTTTGCGCTAATTGGGGCACAAAATGCATCAATATCACCGCTTAGCGGAGCATCATATTGCTGATGTTTGGTGGAATGCTCCCCTACCAGGTTCACAATCGGCGTCCGCGCCTTCTTCGCATTGTGGAAGTTCGCCAACCCATTGGCCAGCCCCGGACCGAGGTGCAGCAACGTCGCCGCGGGCCTCCGGGTCATCCGCGCATACCCATCCGCCGCGCCCGAAGCCACGCCCTCAAACAGGCACAGCACCCCGCGCATCTCCGGTACACGGTCCAGCGCCGAGACAAAATGCATCTCTGAAGTTCCGGGATTCATGAAGCAAACGTCGATGCCGGAAGCCACCAACGTGCGTAGTAAACACTCGCCGCCCGTCATCGGATTACAGTTTCACCTTGCCCGTCATCGGGTCCCAGCTGGCGCGGGTCTTGTTGCGGTAGGCCAGGTTGCACAGGTGCGCCGCGGCGGCCGCGTAATGCCCTTCTTCGGCGTTCTCGCGGCTGGGCTTGTTGTTCACAATGGAATCGATAAACCACCAATTGTGCGTCTGGTCGCGCTCCACGGGAATCTCCTTCGGCTCAGGCCTGGGCGCACCCGCCTCCCCGGCATACTTCGCCAAGTACTCGTCCCGCGTCTTCTTCGGAAAGTTAATGCTGCCGTAGTGCTGTGCGTCGCCTTGCTTGGGCTCCAGCGTCAGCGTCAACTTCGTCCATTCCACCTGCAACGTCCCCTGGTCGCCGTAGATGAAAATCCCGCGAGGCTGTTGGCTGTTGGCCTGATTCACATACACGTCTACGATGAAGCCTTCCGGGTATTCCACCAGCGAATTCATTACGTCGGGCACCGTGCGCCCGTCTTTCCACTTGTAGGTCCCGCCCATCGAAACCGCCGCTACCGGCGCTTTCACGTTCATCATCTCGTGCATCTGCGTGAACTGGTGCACGAAGAGGTCCGCCGCCACGCCGCCCGAGAAATCCCAAAACCGCCGCCACTGAAACACGATATGCGGATTGAAGGGGCGCTTGGCCGCTTTGCCCAGCCACGTCGGCCAGTCGATGGTCTGCTCGCTGGCGTCCGGCGGCACCGGATACTGCCAGGCGCCTTCGGCCGAGTTCCGATGATTCGCCATGCGAATCATGTTCACTTTCCCCAAAGCCCCGCTGGCGATGATCTCCTTCGCCTTCGCCGTCAGTGCCGACGTCTTCGCCTGGCTGCCCACCTGCAACACCTTCCCGGACTTCTTCGCCGCCGCGATAATCCGCGGACCCTCCGCCAGGCTCCACGTCATCGGCTTCTCAATGTAGACGTGCTTGCCGGCCGACAGGGCGTCCAGAACGATCCGCTCGTGCCAGTGATCGGGCGTAGCGATGACCACCGCGTCCACGTCCTTGTTGTCCAACACCGCGCGGTACTCGCGAACGGCTTGGATCCCCGCGCCCAGCTGTTCCTTGGCGCGTTCCCGGCACCCATCGTACAGATCCGCGACGGCAATGCCCTTGCAGCCCGGCACGGCCTGAAACTCATCGATCAACTGCTTCCCGCGGATGCCGCTGCCGATGAAGCCAAGCCGTACGGCGTCCTTCGAAGCCTGCGCGGCGAGCGGAGCCGCCGCGCTCAGGGTGTACAAAAACGTTCGACGTGATGTGGGCATGAACCCACTAGCGTATCGCGCCGGAAGGCTATTGGAAAACGATCTGCGTCTTCTTCTCTTCGATCTTGTCCGGATTCACACCCGGCGCCTGTTTCAGGTCGGCGAAGGTCTTGAACTTACCGATCTTCTCGCGGTGCGCCAGAAAGGCAGCCGACTGCGAACGCTTCATGCCCAGGCGGCTTTCGAGCTCGATGGCCGAACAGGCATTCACGTTCAACGGCGGAATGGCGTCGGCCGGATAGAACTTGGCCAGGTAGTCGGCAATGATCGCCAGATCGGCGTCCTTGGCCTTCATCCCAAAACCCACCATCTTGGTCAGCGTCGTGTTCCAGCCGTCCTTGTCCTGCCGCAGGGAAACGGAACGCTCCACCTCGTGGCAGCCCTTACAGGTACGCGCCGTTTCGGCCATGCCGGGCCCTTCGGGCAGCTGCGCCATCAGCGCGGCACCGGCCACGCTCAACAGAAAAAAGAAACGCATGCTCATATTCTACCTAGTGCTCCATGAAGAAGCCGAAGGCGTACTGCGTGCTATCGGCGGTGCTCAGGTAGACCCGGCCACCACCTGCCGAAAGACCACCTGTCGTAATGTAAGAGGTGATTTTCGCGCCACTGTTCCAAAGTTCCTTGCCC
>CAMATG010000599.1 GCA_945860645.1 Candidatus Sulfopaludibacter sp. SbA3
GCATTGGCTCGCCACACGGAAATGGTATTCGGCGTGCATTGCCCATCCACGTAAACCACACCCGGCGGCGGCAGATTGTTGCTCTGGGAGTTAAACACCCCCGGCGCGCCAGCCGGACATACCCCCATCCCCGAACCGGTGCTGTAGAACAGCACGTCAATCCGGTGCTCAATCACGAACGAAGCCTTCAGGCTCGGAAAATCCGGGTCCGCGGTAATGGTGATGGACGGCGACGCCCCAGCCTGCAACAGTGATTTTTCATCCGTCCAACCGGAAAACCCCATACGGGTCGTCCCGCCGGTGTTCTGCCCCGGCTCCACCCACACGGTATGGCGGCTGCCCTTCGGCCAGAAAAACGTCGCGGAACTGGTGTACTTGGTCCCATCCACATAGAAAGAACCGCCCGTCGGCTCCGTGTAAATGCGCGTCTGGGTGGTCTGCGCTGTCGCCAATCCTGCGGCGAAGATCAGCACAGACATGAGCGTTATCGGCATTCGGGTCATAGAGTCGTTCGGGACACTCCTTCGTCCCTACCTTGTCTTTCGGCTGTACGCACAGAATTCTGAATAGTTGAAAAACCTTAGTTAGAGTAGAAAGAAGGAAATTATGTCCAACTCCTCTCCGTTACCCGCCGTACCGCTCACCTTGGAAGGCTCGTGGATGCTCCACCAGATCTTCCGCTTCAAGCAACCCGAGTGGGGCGGCCTGGAAACACTCCGCAAACGCCTGATGGTCCGGGAACTGGTGGACCAGATCCGCGCCTGGGAATCCGTTCAGGAGTTCCCCTCGGCGGTCTTCCCCGTCGTCGGCCACAAGGGCGACCTCATGGTTGTCCACTTCCGGAAAAACCCCGCAGACCTCTACCGTGCCGAGCTCGAACTCTCTAAACTCTCTATCGGCGCGATGGTCGATCAGGTTTACAGTTTTTTCTCGGTCGTTGAACTCGGCCTCTACGAATCGACCGTCAAGCTCTACCGTTCCCTGCTCGACCGCGACTTGGTCCCGCACACCGACGAGTGGAACGCCGAAATCAAGACCACGCTCGACCGGCAAAAGGAAGCGATGGCCCCGCGCCTCTTCCCGACCTTCCCCGAACGCCGCTACATCTGTTTCTACCCGATGGACCGTCTCCGCGGCGAACAAAACAACTGGTACACCGAGCCGATCGAAGAGCGCCAGCGAATGATGCACGACCACGGCATGATCGGCCGCCGTTACGCCGACGAGGTGAAGCAGATCATCACCGGCTCCATCGGTCTCGATGACTGGGAGTGGGGCGTCGATCTGTTTGCCGACGATCCGCTCGTTTTCAAACGCCTCATCTACGAAATGCGCTTCGACGAAGTCAGCGCCAAGTACGCCAAGTTCGGCCAGTTCTTCGTCGGCATGCGCGTACCGGCCGAGCATCTGGAAGAAGTCCTCATCGGCTAACCGGCCGGCCCTCAACGCAGTCAGCCCGCCTGTCCAGCCTACGCCACGGTGTCTCGCGCGAGACGGCGGGTCCTCGTGGCCTCTCGCTAACCACGCACTACGAACGCGCGGTATGCGCATCCGGACAAGGCCGTGAGAGCGGAATTCCATAACCGGCTGTGTTAGCATCCAACACAGCCGGTTATGGAATTCTTCATCTGCGTTTGCGTCACCGCCGTTTTTGCCTTCTGGGTGCGTGGCCGCGTGAAGGAAGTGGAAGAACGGGCCTCGGCGCAGGACCGGCGCATCGCCTCGCTGACCGAACGGATCTTCACGCTCGAAGCCCAGCGAAACGCCGTCGCCGCGCCTCCGCCGGCTTCGGTCGCCCCACCCATCGCAACCGCACCACCCATTCCCACTCCGCAACCCGGCCTGACCGCCTACTCCGGCCCAACCGCGCCACCTGCGCTGCCATCACCGCCTCCGGTGCTGGCGCCGCCACAGCCGCCATCGATTGCCGACGTGGCCGGCCCGGCGCCGGAACCCAAGCGCGACCTCGAAGCGCTCATCGGTGGCAACTGGCTGAGCAAGCTCGGCGTGCTGCTGCTGTTGATCGGCGTTGCATTGTTCCTAGGCTTTTCGCTCACCGAAATGGGCCCGCTGGGCCGCATCCTGACCGGCCTGGCAACGGCGCTCGCGCTGCTCGGCGCCGGCATCGCCGCCGAACGCAAGGACGACTACCGCGTGCTCGGCACCGCGCTCATCGGCGGCGGCTGGGCCGGGCTCTACTTCACGACGTTCGCCGCGCATGGCGTCGAAGCCGCGCGCATCATCGACAGCCCCGGTATCGGCTTCCTCCTGCTGCTCGCCGTCGCCGCCGGCATGATTCTGCATTCGCTCAAATACCGCAGCCAGACCGTCACCGGCCTGGCCTACATGGCGGCGTTTCTGACGATTGCGATCTCGTCACTCACGCAGTTCTCCGCCATCGCCTCCATCCCGCTGCTGCTCAGCCTGCTCACCGTCGCCTGGAAGTTCGGCTGGCAACCGCTGGCAGCCGCGGGCGCGCTGTTTGCTTACGGCGCCTACGGTTTCGATCTCGCCACCGGCGACAAGGACCGCTACTTCATCCTCATCGGTGAGCCCGTCCTTTGGATCTACTGGACCATCCTCGAAGCCTTCGACCTGGCCGCCAAGAGGCGGGGAGCTGTGCTGCCAATCGCGCCTCTCAACCTCACCGGCTTTATGTTTGCGATGGCCGCCGTCTGGCCTCGCGAGAGCGGCTGGGAGCCCGGCTACATGCTGGGCGCGATGGCCGCCGCGCAGCTCGTCAGCGCCATGCTCCGCGGGCGGTTGAACGAATCGCGCGAGCTGGTGGACGACTCGGTCTTCGGCGGCTTCCGCGCCTCGATCACCTATTCGGCACTGTTCACAGCCGCCTGCGTCATCGACCGTTTCACCGGCATGCAGCGCGGCTTCGCGCTGATCCTGTTGGCCGAATCGATCGCCGTTTCCGGCTGGCTCTTCCGCAGCGAGTATCTCCGCTCGCTCGGTGCCGGGCTGTTCATACTCCCGGTGGCGTTCGGCGATCACACCTTCAACCGGCCGGGCCTGTGGACGCTGTTCAGCCTGTTCCTGTTCAACCGTCTGTTCCTGCTTGGCGGCGTCTGGTATTCGTTCGGCATCCTGTTGACGCTGGTCCCGCTGCTGGTTGATTTCGATCCGAAACATCTGCGGCCGGTGCTGCTGACGATAGCCGCCGGCGCCGTTGGCCTGGCGCTCCGTTGGCGGGAGAAGCCGGAGGCGCGTTGGGTGGGATTCGCGCTGGCTGTGTTCTCCGTTCTGGTGTTGGTGGCGCAGATGCCAACCGAACTGCTGTGGGTAACCGTCGCGCTGCCAGCCGTGCTCTACGGCGCCTTCGCGTTCGTGATGCCGGAAGGGCTGTCGCGGCTGGCGACCTTCGTGTTGATGCAGTTCTTCGCCGGGGCGATGGTCTATCGGCTTGTCGGCGAGACGCCGTGGTTGACGGCCGCGTGGCTGGCGTTGGCGCTCGCTTGCTGGGCGGGCGGGATGCTGCGAATTGGTCCGAGCCTGGCCGGGTCGGCGCTGATTCCCGAAGCGGTGGCGCTGGCCTTCTGGGCCTCACATGGATTGGGCCGCCAGGATGGACTGGCGGCCCAGGTTGTTGCGATCGCTTTGTTGTTCGTGATGTATCTGACGCCGTTGCGCGGCGCGGATCCATTTGCACGCTGGGCCGCCGCGATGCATGGCGGGTTAGGGACTTTGGTGACCACCGCGTTGCTCCAGGACTTTGTCAGCGGACGGCGGCTGACGCTGGCCTGGAGCGCGGAGGCATTCACGTTGCTGGGCTTCGGCATCGGGTTACAACGGCGCCAGCTGCGGTTGAGCGGGCTGCTGTTGTTCGCCCTTTGCCTGGGCAAGCTGTTCTTCTTCGACTTCTCCCAGCTCGATACGTTGAGCCGGATTCTGTCCTTCATCGTTCTGGGCGCTCTGCTGATCGCGGCCTCGTGGGCCTACTCCCGGTTCCGGGAGCATGTCCAGAAGTTGCTTTAGGCAGCTTGCGGAATGCCGACGCCGGTGAGCTGGAGCGTTTCGCGGAGCGAGTTCTTGATGCGCAGCAGACGGACGCGGACCGAGACCGGCGAGATGCCCAGAGCGGGCGCGAGCTCGTTGCTCGACCAGCCCTCCATGTAGTGGCGGACGAGGAGCATCCGGTCTTCGTCGCTGCAGTGGGCGAGCAGTTCGGCGAGCGCGGTCGAATCGGTCGAGGCGCCGATCGTCGCGCTGTCCTCGGTGAGTTCTTCGACCGTTTTGCGGCGACGGAAATCGACGCGCAAGAGGTTCTTAGCGATGCTGTTGACCCAGACGCCAATGGCGGCGTGGTTCTTCAGCTGCGCGCGGCACTCCCACCCCCGGCTCCAGGCGGCCTGGGCGATTTCCTCAGCCAGTTCGTGCTGTACGCCGCTGGACTGTAGGAATCGCACCGTACGGGAAAAGCCGAGCCGGTAGGCGGCGGCGAATTGGTCTTGGGTGAAGGTGGTGGCGGTTTCCATGCTCTTTCTTATGCACGGGACGCG
>CAMATG010000600.1 GCA_945860645.1 Candidatus Sulfopaludibacter sp. SbA3
TTACCACTCCGGTTTCCGGGTTTACTCCTGTTGGTGGCCTGATGTACGCCGGCAAGGACGGCGGCCGTACGCAGACCGGCAACCTGAACAAGAACAAGTTCGCTCCGCGCATGGGCTTTGCTTATCAGCTCAACGGCAAGACGACGATCCGCGGCGGCTACGGCATGTTCTGGGCGCCGATTCCTTATGGGTTCCAGAACACGCTGGGCTATTCGCAGACCACCACCTATCTTTCCTCGGTGGATGGCGGCTTCACGCCCGCCGGTTCGCTGTCGAATCCGTTCCCGACGGTGGGCACGCCGATCGGCAACTCGGCCGGGCTGCTCTCCGGTATCGGCCAGTCGGTGGGCTTCATCTCGCAGAATCACCGTGCTCCGAGCATTCATCAGTTCAGCTTCGACGTGCAGCGGCAGTTGCCTTGGGGCCTTGCGCTGGCGGCTGGGTACGTCGGCAGCCGTTCGTATGACCTGGTGTTGGGCGCCGGTGGCCTGAACATCAATCAGATGGATCCGAAGAACTTCGCGGAAGGTACGGCGGCGCTGAACGCCAGCGTTCCGAACCCGTACTTTGTGGCGGGCGGGCCTGGCTTGATCGGTGGCCGCACGATGACCCGGGAACAGTTCCTCCGTCCCTTCAACCAGTTCGGTAACGTGACGCTGAGCAACAGCGACTACAACCGCGCCACCTATGACTCGTTTGTGAGCAAGGTGCAGAAGCGGATGTCCAGCGGGCTCAGCCTGCTTGCCAGCTGGACCTGGTCACGCAACATGGACGCGACGATCGGCGGTCCTGGCTCGTTCTTCAACGGCCTGGGCGCGATCCAGAACGTCTACAACCTCGATTCGGAATACTCGCTCTCGAGCGTGCATTCGCCGCATCGCTTCTCCAGCGCCTTCACTTACGAAATGCCGTTCGGCAAGGGTAAGAAGTGGGCTGGCAACAACATGGTGGCGGATCTGGTGGTTGGCGGTTGGTCCGTCAACGGCATCGTGACCTACCAGACCGGCTATCCGTTGGCCATCACGCAGGCCTCCAACAACAACGGTGCCTTCGGCGGCGGCGGGCAGCGTCCGAATGCCACCGGGGTTTCTCCGGTCACTGCGGGCGACCTGATGAGCCGCATCGATGGGTACCTGAACCGAGCCGCGTTCTCTGAAGTCAACAAGTACCAGTTCGGGAACCTGTCGCGCACGATCGGCCTTCGCGGCCCTGGCATCTCTGAATGGAACATGAGCCTGTTCAAGACCTTCTCCGTTACCGAGAAGTTGAAAGCTCAGTTCCGCGCCGAGGCGCTCAACGCCTTCAACACTCCTCAATTCCGCGCGCCCAATCTGGCGTTCGGCGTCAGCAACTCCAACTTCGGCCGCATCACCGAACAGGCCAATTTCTCTCGCATGATTCAGCTTGGCGTCCGGTTCTTCTTCTAGACCAGGCTCGGCTTTCAACCACTGTTTTTCGCATCTCTGAAAGGATGACTATGTCTTCTGCTGGATTGCAGTCTGACTTCTCGCGGCGCTCCCTGGGGCGCCACGCCCTGACCCTCATCGGCGCTGGGGCGTCGCTCCCCTTCTTCAATGAGCCGGCCCTGGCTCAGCTGTCCATGATCGGCCCCCTGCCGGCCGACGCGGTGAAAATCAACGCCAACGAAAACCCGCTAGGCCCGAGCGCCGAAGCCGCCGAAGCGATCTACGGCGTCATCAAAAAGGGCGGCCGGTACATGTATGAGGAGACCTTCTCGTTCTCCCGTACGCTGGCCGAGCAGGAAGGCCTCAAGCCGAACTATGTGATGCCGTTCCCCGGCTCCAGCGATCCGCTGCACCGGGCTGTGCTCGCCTACACCTCGCCGGACAAGCCGTTCGTCATGGGCGACCCGGGTTATGAAGCCGGCCAGCGCGCCGCGCAGTTCATCGGTTCGAAAGTGATTCGTGTTCCGCTCACCAAGAACCACGAACACGATGTGAAAGCGATGGTGGCGGCGTCTCCGAACGCTGGCATCATCTACATCTGCAACCCCAACAACCCTACCGGGACCATCACCAAGAAGGCGGACATCGAGTGGCTGCTGGCGAATAAGCCCAAGGGCTCGCTGTTGCTGCTCGATGAGGCCTATATTCACTTGAGCGAAGAAGCCTTTGGTACCGATATGGTGGCCAAGGACGGCGAGTTGATTGTCCTCCGCACGTTCTCGAAGCTCTACGGTATGGCCGGCCTTCGCGCTGGCGCGGCGATCGGCCGTCCGGACCTGTTGGCGAAGCTGTCCAGCTACGGCGCCGGCGCGCTGCCGCTGACCGGAATGGTGGGTGCCCACGCCAGCCTGAAGTCGCCGAAGTTGGTCCCGGAGCGTCGCAAGCTCATCGCCAATACGCGCAACGACGTTTTTGAATTCCTCCACAAGCACAACGCCAAGTTCGTGCCCTCCGTCTCCAATAAGTTCATGGTGGAGTGGGACAAGCCGGGCGGGGAAATGGTGAAGGCGTTCGCCGCGGAGAAGATCTTCATCGGGCGCGTTTGGCCGGCCTGGCCGAAGCATGCTCGCGTGTCGATCGGCACCCCGGAGGAGATGGCCAAGTTCAAGACGGCTTACAAGAAGATCTTCGGAGTCTAACCAGAGTGCGGACGACGGATTCCAGACCGATTGCCAAGGCGCCGGTGGTGCCGGCGCCTTGGCAGGATTGGCGTCCGCCGCAGTACTCCTGGGCCGCGTTGCAGGGCGATCTGATGGGCGGTTTAGTAGCCGCCCTGATCGCTCTGCCGTACGGCCTTGCCATGGCGACCCTGATGGGCATCCCGCCCATGATGGGGCTGATGACATCGATTCTCACGGCGCCGATCACGGCGTTGTTGGGCCGAAATCCTGTATTGATTGGCGGTACTTCAACGGTGACCGTGCCGTTCGTTGCCGCCGCGGTTGCTTCGTATGGTCTGGGCGGCGCCGCGAAGATCACCATCGTTGCCGCTGTTTTCTTGATGGGTTTCTGTGTGCTTCGTCTGGGTGGGATTCTGGCGTCCGTTCCCCGCCCGGTTGTTTCCGGCTTCTCTTGTGGAATCGGGACGATGATGATCATCTCGCAATTGAAGTCGCTGTTTGGGTTGAAGATTGCCATCGGTGGAACGATGTTGGACCAGTTGCTGCGGGCGCTCGGCGCGCTTCCGGATTTGAACTGGCAAGTAACGGCGATCGGAGGAGCGACGATTGCCGGCGCGGCGTGGACATCGCGGCGTTGGCCATCGGCGCCGTCGCCGATGATCGGGATAGTGGTGGCGACCGCGGCCGGCAGCGTCTTTGGGTGGCATGACAAGGAAGTAGGCGCACTGACCTTGGCGCTACCTCCTCTGGCTGGGTTCGTCTGGTCGCCGGCCGATGCGCTGATGGTGCTTCCGAATGCCCTGGGACTTGCCATCGTCTCGTCGGTGAACCTGTTGATTACGTCCCGTGTGGTGGAGCACTTCCGGGGAAGGCGGGCAGATTTGAAACGAGCCGACGCGGACCGCGAACTGGGCGCGTATGGAATTGCGAATCTGTTTGGCGGGCTATTTGGCGCGCCGTTCAGCGTGGGTATCCCGGCGCGCAGCCTGGCGAATGTCCGATGTGGTGGTACGACGCGAATGTCGAATCTTTTTCACGCTTTGTTCGTGCTGGCTTTCATGACCGCTCTGGCTGGCCTGGTGGCGCATGTGCCGATCTCGGCGTTGGCTGGGGTAACTGCCTGGATGGGTTTTTGCCTGCTGGAATGGAGTACATGGAGCCGGCTGAACAAGATGCGGCGCACCGATGCGGTGGCTTTTCTTCTCACCGCGTCCAGTGTGTTGGTGGTGAACGCGGCCATGGCGGTTGCGATTGGATGGAGTGCGTACGCCGTTCATTGGGCATTTGAGCGAATGCGGCACGCAAGACTTCCGCTAAACACCGAACCGGTTGAACAACGCCGTTAGCGGGCACCGTCAACCGGTCCGGGTTTGCTTGTTGCGAAGTTGGCTATTCCAGGCGGAAGGTAGCGACCAGTTCGGCGAGTTCGCCGGACATACGGTCCAGATTCTCCGCCGAGGTTTTCGCCTCATTGGCGGCCGACGTTGTCGAATGAGCCGCGGTGGCAACTTGGGTGATGTTGCTGCTGATCTCCTTCGAGCCGACGACAACCTCCTCCATGCTTCGGCTGATGTCGTTTGTTGTGGCCGTTTGCTCTTCGACCGCGGCGGCGATCGTCGTGGAGATGTGGTTGATCTGTTCGATCACCTGCGTCACCTCTTCGATGGCATGCGCCGCGCCTTTGGAATCTGTCCGGATGGCGGCAATTCGCGACTCGATCTCTTCGGTAGCCTTTGCCGTTTGCTCCGCCAGTGCCTTCACCTCGTGCGCGACGACGGCGAATCCCTTGCCCGCATCGCCGGCCCGCGCCGCCTCGATCGTTGCGTTCAGCGCGAGCAGGTTCGTCTGTTCGGCGATGGAGTTGATCAGTTGGATCACCTTGCCCACTTCGTTGGAAGAGGTCTCCAGTTTCCCCATGA
>CAMATG010000601.1 GCA_945860645.1 Candidatus Sulfopaludibacter sp. SbA3
GGTCCGACAACGCCACCGCCACAATCCGCCCCGCCGCCATCTCGGAAACCAAAATCCGCCGCGGCGTAATGCTCACCCCATGCCCCAGCACCACGGCCTCTTTGATCATCTGCAAATTATCAAAGTGCATCACCAGATTGACGCTGACATTGTGATCCCGCAAATACCGGTCCACCTCCCGCCGAATCGGCAACTCCTCGTCAAACCCAATAAAATCAACACCCTCCAGCGCTCGCACCGACAACCGCGGCAACCCCGCCAACGGATGGCTCGGCGTACACGCCAGCACCATCTCCTCCTCCCGCCAAGGAATCACCGCAATCTCCCTGGTCGGCTCCGGATAACTCACCAACCCCAGATCCGCCTGCTCCGCCGCCACATGCTCGTACACCTTTTCCGGCCGCAAATAATCCACCCGCAACACCGCCTCCGGCCACCGGCGCTGGAATTCGCTCTCCAATCGCGACATCTCCGATAAGCCCACCGAATATATACTCGCTACCCGGACCGTCCCCTCCACCCCGTGCAGCAACCCGCCCAGCGACGCGTCAAACTCTTCCTTTCGCCGTAAGACATCCCGGCACAAGTCGTAATACAACCGCCCCGCCGCCGTCAGCCCCAACGGCCGCGTCGACCGGTCCAGCAAGCTAACTGCTAGATTCTTCTCCAGTTCCTGCAAATGCTGGCTCGCCGCCGACTGGCTGACGTCGTTCAGCAACGCCCCCCGGCTCACGCTCCGGGTCTGCGCAATATCGCGAAACAACTTCAGGTGGTCGAAGTTCACTCCGGCCAGAATAACATAAGAAAGGCTTATGTCAACATTTGATGAATCCAGATTTTCTAATTTTGACAGCATAAGCTATGCTAATAGTCATAATTGCCGACTTCCTGATTGACTTATACTGTGCGTGCCGTTATTCTAAAAGGCAATCCTCCGTTCGAGGTCCTTTGTTCATGTCCAACTCCTCACAAGAAGATTTCCAAGTCGCGCGCGGTTTGCCCCCCGCACAAGGTCTCTATAGCCCGATGAACGAACGCGACGCCTGCGGTATCGGCTTCGTCGTCAATATCCACGGCCAAAAATCCCACGACATCATTACTAAAGGCGTCCAGATTCTCATCAATCTCACCCACCGCGGCGCCTGCGGTTGTGACCCGGAAACCGGCGACGGCGCCGGCCTGCTCATCCAGATCCCCCACGCCTTCTTCGCCCGCGAATGTGCCAAGGAAGGCTTCACCCTCCCGCCCGCCGGCCAGTACGGCGCCGGCCTCGTCTTCCTGCCCGTCGAACGCACCGCCCGCCTGCTCGTTGAAGGCATCCTCGAACGCATCACCCGCGAAGAGGGGCTCGACGTCCTCGGCTGGCGCGACACGCCCCTCAATGTCGACGCCATCGGCCGCGTCGCCCGCTCCTCCCAGCCCTACATCGAACAGGTCTTCATCCGCGGCGCAGTCGGCATGACGGAAATCGAGCTCGAACGGAAGCTCTACGTCATCCGCAAGCGCGCCGAACACGAAATCCGCGCCTCCGACATTCGCGACAAGGACTTCTTCTACGTCCCCTCGCTCAGCTGCCGGACCATCGTATATAAAGGCCTCCTCCTGGCCCCGCAGATCCAAAAATTCTTCAAGGACCTGGCCGACCCCGAGTGCGTCTCCGCCCTCGCCATGGTCCACCAGCGGTTCTCGACGAACACCTTCCCCACCTGGCCGCTCGCCCACCCGTTCCGCTACATCTGCCACAACGGGGAAATCAACACCGTCCGCGGCAACGCCAACTGGATGGCCGCCCGCCAGGCCGTCATGGCCTCCGGCGTCTGGGGCGACGATCTGAAGAAGATCCTCCCCATCGTCGAACCCGGCGGTTCCGACTCGGCCACGCTCGACAACGCCGTCGAACTGCTCTACCTCTCCGGCCGCTCCATCCCGCACGTCATGTCGATGCTCATCCCCGAAGCCTGGGATGCCGACACCACCATGCAGGCCGAAAAGAAGGCCTACTACGAGTTCCACGCCTCCATCATGGAGCCCTGGGACGGCCCGGCCGCCGTGGCCTTTACCGATGGTCACATCCTCGGCGCCACGCTCGACCGCAACGGCCTCCGCCCCTCCCGCTACTTAGTAACTAAGGATGGCCTCTTAATCGTCGCCTCCGAAACCGGCGTGCTGCCCGTCAAGCCCGAAGATGTCACTTACAAAGGGCGCCTCCAGCCCGGTAAGATGCTGATCGTTGATCTGGATCAGAAACGCATCATTCCGGACGAAGAAGTGAAGCAGGGTCTTTGGGAGCGTCAGCCCTACGGCCAGTGGATCAAGGACAACCAGATCTCGCTCGACGTATTGCCCGAACCCGGCCGCGTCTACGCCACCGATCACGAGACGATTCTCCAACGCCAGCGCGCCTTTGGCTACTCCGACGAGGACCTGAAAACCATCCTCACCCCCATGGGCGAAAAGGGTGAAGAGGCCATCGGATCCATGGGGACCGATACTCCTCTCGCGTGTCTCTCCGACAAGCCCCAGTCGCTGTTCCATTACTTCAAGCAGTTATTCGCGCAAGTTACAAACCCGGCCATTGATCCCATTCGCGAAGAGCTCGTGATGTCCCTGACGAGTTACATCGGCACGGAACGGAATGTCCTGGAAGAAACACCGCAGCACAGCCACTTACTCAAGCTGAAGAACCCGGTGCTGACCAACCGCGATCTGGAAAAGATCCGCCGCGTCAGTTGGGGCGACTTCCTAGCCTACACGCTGCCCGTACTCTATAACGTGCACGGCGGCGAAGCCGAACTCGAGCGCTCGCTCGATTCGCTCTGCAAACGCGCCAGTTGGGCCATCCAGGCCGGCTACTCGTTGCTCATCTTGAGCGATCGCGGCGTCGACGGCGAATCGGCTCCCATCCCCTCGCTCCTCGCTCTCACCGCCGTCCACCACCACCTCATCCGCGAAGGCACCCGCACCCAGGTCGCCCTCATCGTCGAATCCGGCGAACCGCGCGAGATCATGCATTTCTGCTGCCTGATCGGCTATGGCGCCAGCGCCGTCAACCCCTACCTCGCCATCGAAACGCTGGACAACATGGCGCAGACCGGGCGCCTCAACGTCCCCTTCGAAACCGCCCTCAAGAACTACAAAAAAGCGGTCAGTAAGGGCCTGCTGAAGGTCTTCTCCAAGATGGGCATCTCCACGCTGCAAAGCTACCGCGGCGCCCAGATCTTCGAAGCCATTGGCCTCAATAAATCGCTCGTCGACAAGTACTTCACCGGCACCGCCTCGCGCATCGAAGGCGTGGGCCTGGAAGTCCTCGCCAAAGAAGCGAAGATGAAGCACGAACACGCCTTCCACCCGCTCACCGAAGCGGACCTGGAATTGAGCCCCGGCGGCAACTATCAGTATCGTGTTCGCGGCGAATATCACCTGCTGAATCCGCAAACGGTCAGCAAGATGCAGCACGCCGTCAACAACGAAAGCTACGCCACGTTCAAGGACTATTCCAAGCTCATCAACGAGCAGAACGCGCAGCTCTGCACCCTCCGCGGTCTGCTCCAGTTCAAGGCCGGCAACCCCATCTCCATCGACGATGTCGAACCCGCCAAAGAGATCGTCAAACGTTTCGCCACCGGCGCCATGAGCTTCGGCTCCATCAGCAAGGAAGCCCACGAAACGCTCGCCATCGCCATGAACCGCATGGGTGGCCGCTCCAACACCGGCGAAGGCGGCGAAGACGAAGAACGCTTCAAAGTCATGCCCAACGGCGACTCCAAGCGCTCCTCCATCAAACAGGTGGCCTCCGGCCGCTTCGGTGTCACCGCGAATTACCTCGTCAACGCCGACGAACTGCAGATCAAAGTCGCCCAGGGCGCCAAGCCCGGCGAGGGCGGCCAGCTCCCCGGCCACAAGGTCGATGAGTTCGTGGCCAAGGTCCGCCATTCCATCCCGGGCGTCGGCTTGATCTCGCCCCCGCCCCACCACGACATCTACTCCATCGAAGATCTCGCTCAGCTGATTTACGATCTCAAAAACGTGAATCCGCAGGCGCGTATCTCGGTGAAACTGGTGTCCGAAGTCGGCGTTGGCACCGTCGCCGCCGGCGTCTCCAAGGCCCATGCCGATCTCGTTCTCATCGCCGGCGACTCCGGCGGCACCGGCGCCAGCCCGCTCACTTCGCTCCGCCACGCCGGCGTGCCCTGGGAACTCGGCCTCGCCGAAACCCAGCAGGTGCTGGTGTTGAACGACCTCCGCTCCCGCATCCGCGTGCAGACGGACGGCAAACTACAGACCGGCCGCGACGTCATCATTGGCGCGCTGCTCGGCGCCGAAGAGTTTGGCTTCTCCACCGCTCCGCTCGTCGCCCTCGGCTGCATCATGATGCGCAAGTGCCATCTGAACACCTGCCCGGTCGGCATCGCCACGCAGGACCCCGCTCTCCGCGCCAAGTTCACCGGTACCCCCGAACACGCCATCAACTTCTTCTTCTTCATCGCCGA
>CAMATG010000602.1 GCA_945860645.1 Candidatus Sulfopaludibacter sp. SbA3
GAAAAATCCTCTATAACCCGACGCGATCCGCGCCGATATGTGGGTGTGGGGGGAAACCCTCCACGGGAGCGTTATGGGCATCTCACCACTCACCTTCAGCGGCGTCAGTTCGTACTCTGCGGATCTGCAGAAGATTCTTGACCGCACCGTGGCAATTGCCTCGCAACCAATTTCTCAGCTGCAATCGGAGCAGGTGAAGATTGTCCAGCAGAAGGCGATCGCCACCAGTCTGCAAACATCGACTTCCAATCTCGCCAACGCCCTTTCGGCGCTCGGCGATCTTGGCGGCAGCAAGGCGCTTGGGGGCTCGTCCTCGAACTCGGCAAAGGTCAGCATCGGGTCGGTGACCGCCACCAGTCCGGCGTCTTACTCCATTACGGAAATCACCTCAGTCGCCCGGGCCGCCTCGGCCACCTCGTCCGGTTTCGCCGACGGCGATACAACGCCCGCGTCCTCCACCGGGACGGTGAAGTTCAGCTTCAACGGGACCGATCACACGATTACGCTCGGCTCCGGGGAGAACACGCTCACCGGTTTGCGGAACAAGATCAATAATCTCGGGGCCGGGGTGACTGCTTCCATTCTCACTACGGGAACCGGCGCCACGCCCTACTATCTATCGATCACCTCCAACACCACCGGAGAGAAGCCAATCGCGCTTGTCGACGATCCGGATGGTGCAGCCACCAATCTGCTTGCCTCCACAGATAGTGGCGCCAACGCCAACTTTAAGGTAAACGGGGTTTCCGTTTCGAAGTCTTCGAATCTGGTCAATGACGTCGTCAGCGGTGTGACCTTTTCGATCATCGCCACGACCTCCGTCTCTGAGTCGGTCACGCTTTCGCTGGCGACCAATCGGTCCACCTTGTCCAGCAAGCTGCAGTCGTTCGCCTCGGCGTACAACGCGCTGCTGGCGGAGACGGATAGTCAGATCGGCGAAGCGGCCGGACTGTTGACGGGCGACTTTCTTGTCCGCGAGGCCAAAGAGGCTCTGCGTGCTGTCGCCGGATATCAAGGAACGGGCACCATCAAGTCGTTGGCGCAGCTCGGGGTGACTTTTGGCAATGATGGAAAGGCGACGGTCGATACAGCGACGCTTGATAGTCTCTCCGATTCACAGATCCAGGATTCGTTTACCTTCCTTGGATCCAGCACTACCGGCTTCGGCGGTCTGAAGTCACGGCTCACGCAAATCTCGGATCCGATCACTGGCTTGATTGCGGTGCAGAATGCCAAGTACGATGAGACCGACAAGAAGATTTCTGATCGCGTTACGGAGTTGACCAACCGGGTTATCGCACTCCAGAGAAGTACGGCGGAGCGTCTGCAGAGGGTGGATTCACTTTTAGGGTCGCTCCAATCCCAGCAGACGATCATCGATGCGAGCTACAAGAGTGTTCTGGTGGGAATCTACGGAAAGAGTAGTGGCTGAGGTGCCCACGCGAACACCGGCGGAACTCGCCATGCACATCGAAGAACTGGACCAACTGCTGCTCGATGCCGTTCCCGGTCAGGAAGACGAGATCGCCGACTGGATGGAGGCGCGGCGCCGCGCCGTGCAGGCTCTGCCCCGCACCACGATGGCGCTCGCCGAACTCGACGCCATCCAACAGCGTACAAACCGTCTGGAAGAGAAGTTCCTCCACTGGCGCCGTTCCTCGATCATGGAACTGTCTCTGTTTGAGCAGCACCTTCGATTTCTCAGTGAGCAGCAATCGGCGCGCCCGGATGCGGCCGCGGTCCGAATTGATATCCACGGCTGACGGCGGGGCCTGCTTTGGCGACGGATCCAGTGCTCCCCTCTCGCTGCTGACCTGAGCAGTTGCAGCTGCCATGGTGTTTGCCGCCGCTTGCGGCGCGCCACGGTGCTGAACCCGCACCATCGCCCCGGGCCGTTTCTATCCCCTGCAAATCTTGGTTTCGGAAGCCCCGTCCGCCGGGAGCGGCCCAAGTGGTTTACCGCTGATGACTTTCCTCTGTTGGTGGGTTGTTTCACGGGGTACGATCAGCCCGGGATCCGCGAGTCCCCGCCCGGCGGGCGATGCACCAGCGGGTAGAGCGGGACCGGGCTACTGGCCTGCTTCCCATCGCGCAATCGATGCCAATACTCGATCAACCTCATCGTCCGTCAGGTACGGATGGATCGGAATGCTCAACTCTTCGGCCGACAACCGATCCGCCCGCTCCAATGCACCGAAGCACGAACTTGAAACGGTTCGCAGCGCCTCCTGGTTCGGGATCAATATCGGGTAGTGTTCCCCGGTCCCGATTCCATCGCTGCGCAGCCAGGCCATCAGGGATGCCTTCTCCGTTGCCGCCACTCGAACCGGAAACAGATGCCAGCAAGGACGCCATTCGCTCGAACCCCATCCCGCTGGCGCCAGTGGACGAATGCGCTTGGACTGCCAGTGGTTCAGATAGCGGGCGGCAATCTGGCGCCGTCGCTCGGTCCACCCGGCAAGCCGAGGGAGAAAGGCGCCGTTTAACAGTGCCGCATGAACCTCGTCGAGCCGGCTGTTGAGGCCAATTTCAGCATGTCTGTACTTCGCCGTTTGCCCGTAGTCCCGCAGGCAACGGACACGGTCCGCCAGGAGTTGATCCGCCGTCAGCACGGCCCCGCCATCTCCCATTGCGCCCAGATTCTTCGTTGGGTAGAAGCTGGTGACCGCCGCCGCGCCTTGCCGGCCGGTCGCGATGCCTCCCGACTCCGCGCCAATCGACTGGGCGCAGTCTTCGATGCAAATGAGATCGAACTCGTCGATCAACGACTTCAGTTCCGCGTTGTCGAGCGGGAATCCATACAAGTGAACCGGGACGAAGAACCGGATCCCAGGCATGGCGCGCAGGGCGGCGCGGGCTTCATCGAAGTCGATGAGTCCGGTCTCGGTCGTGTCGCAGAAGACGGGAATACCGCCGGCACGGACAATCGCCAATGTTGTGGCAAAGGCTGATAGCGGCGTCGTCAGAACCCGATCGCCGGCCCGCATTCCGGCGGCCCGTAACGCCAGTTCAATCGCGTCGAGTCCGCTGGCTACCCCGATGGCATTCGGCAAGCGCCAACTGGCGCCAAGAGCCGCTTCAAACTCCCGCACCTGGGCGCCCAGAATATACCAGCCGCTCCGCCCTACGGCGTCAAACGCCTGGAGTGCATCATCGCGGACGTCGTCCCACTGCCGCCCGAAGTCGTTCATCAGGATTGGATTGCTGAGCAAGCTCTCATTATCCCGCCACTCGCACCTCGTGGGCGACTCGCTCCAGTACTGGCCGCCAATCGCCCGGTTCTGACTGCCGGAACAGGCGGGCTCCGGAGTACCACGGGGAATCCGGCCGGTCGAGCATCCATCGCCAGTCGGGCGCGAATGGCAGCAGCACCCAGACCGGTTTGCCCAGCGCGCCGGCCAGATGCGCCACCGAGGTGTCGACGCTGACGACCAGATCCAGATTCTCGATCAACCCGGCGGTGTCCGCGAAATTGCGGAGTTCCCGGGCGGCGTTCCAGAGTTCGAGGGAGCCGGGAAGGGGATGCCCCTTCTGCAGATTGATCCAGTCCACGCCGCTGATCCCGTCGAGCGCCTCCAGAAAATCGGATGGAATGCTCCTGTTTTTGTCGTTTTTGTGGTTCGGGTTCCCCGCCCAACAGATGCCGACCCGACGTCTCCGGTTCCTGGGGCCCAGCCACTTGGCCCAGCGCCGCCGTACCTGCTCTGGTGCGCGGAGGTAGCCTTCGGGCGAAGGGATGGAGCTCAGTGTTGTGTTTACAACGGCAGGCGCGCTGAGCATGGGAAGTTGGTAATCGGTCGGGGGCAAATGGTCGACCCCGGGTCCTTTGGAGGCGTGCCACTGGTGGACCCCCTCCATGCCGTCCAGTAACGGAAGCAGGGCCGGTTGGCACTCCACGTGGACCTCCGCCCCCTGGGCGGCGAAGAGCCGGGCGTAACGGATGAACTGCAACGTGTCGCCGAGGCCCTGTTCGGCGTGGAATAACAGCGACCTCCCGGCGAGTGATTCGCCTGTCCAGAGGGGCGCGGAGAAAGGGCGGCGGGGCGTCGCTCCCTTGACCTCGAAACGCCGTTCGTACCCTTTCCACCCATCCGCCAGTTCGCCGCGCAGCAACGACACGATCCCCAGATTCCACTCCGCCGCCGGTTCGGCGGGTGTCAACTCGAGCGTTTTGCGATAGCAATCGCTGGCGGTTTTGGTTTGGTTGCATGCGAGCCAGGCATTGCCGAGGTTCGTCCAGGCGGCGGAATGATCTGGTTTTCGTTTCAACACTTTGCGGTAGACACAGATCGCGTTTTTGGCGTGGTTGGACTCCTGCCACGCCGATCCGAGATTGTAGAGCGCCGCTTCGTAGGAGGGGTCCTGCCGGATGGCGGCACGGTAGTGCTCGATCGCACCTAAATAGTTGCGGCCGAGCTGTTCGAGGATTCCCAGGTTGTTCGCCGCGCGAGCGTGCCCAGGGTCGAGCGCGAGGGTTCGCTGAAAGCC
>CAMATG010000603.1 GCA_945860645.1 Candidatus Sulfopaludibacter sp. SbA3
GCGTCAACATCGTCGCCGGGCTCGCCTGCACAATCCCCGCATTCTTCATCCCGATCAGCGCAATAAAGAGCCCAATGCCAACGGCCGTCGCCGCGTACAGCGGGCGCGGAATCGACTCCACAATCCACCGCCGCACGCCCACCGCTGTCAGCAGCAGGAACAGCACGCCCGACAGGAATACCGCGCCCAGCGCCGTCTGCCACTCGACGCCCATGCCCTTCACCACGCCATACGTGAAGTACGCGTTCAGTCCCATCCCCGGCGCCATCGCAATCGGGTACCGCGCCACAGCGCCCATCAGAATACTCGCCAAACCCGCGGAAATACAGGTGGCCGCCGTCACCGCCGCCGCAGGCATCCCCGCCTCCGCCAGGATCGACGGGTTCACGAAGATGATGTAGGCCATCGTCAGAAACGTTGTCAACCCGGCGACGATCTCCTGCCGCCAGCCCGTTTCCAGTCGCGCGAATTCGAAGTAGTGTTCCAGTGTCCGCAGCATCTACGTAAGCGGCACTTCCTGGTAGTCCAGAGCCCATTCGCGCATGAATCGCACGCGCTCCGGCTGCACCACGTAAAGTATGAATTCCGGGTTATCAATCGATCCCAGATACGCCCGCAACAAAGGGTTCGAATCCCAGATCGATTGCCGCACGGCCGCGTCCGTAACCAATAAACACGGTCCTGTGATGCGCACCTGATCGTGGTCCTCGGACAGGTAGCACAGCTCCGTCCGTGGGCAGGCTTCCAGTTCCGCCGTCTTCGCGGACGCTCGCATGGACGCGATATAAATCGTGAATCCATCCGTGCGCACCGGGGACACCGGCCTCGCGCGCGGCTGGCCGTTATCGACGGTGGCCATGACCGGGAATTTCGCTTTGCGAATCGTCTCCAAAGCAGTCGTTTTCAGTTCATTTTCCGGAACCGGAGTAGGCAACTTCATTCTTTCAAGGATATGCTGGCCCCATGCGTCTTGTGTTGTTGGTGTGCGCCGTGCTGGCCGCGATTCTCATCCCCTTCTTCCTCTGGGAAGACACGTTCAACGCCTTCGCCAACCAACTCCTCGCCGACCACCGCGGCGCCTGGTGGATCCCGCCCGCAATCGCCGCCCTGCTCGCCGGCGATATCTTCCTCCCCGTCCCGTCCAGTATCCTCGCCACCGCCTCCGGTGTACTGCTCGGCTTCGCCGCCGGCGCTCTCACCAACACCATCGGCATGACGCTCGGCTGCTGGCTCGGCTATCGCGCCGGACGCCTGGCCAAGGACCGCGTCGACGATCAGATTACCGGCCTCTGGGCCCGCTATGGCGAATGGACTGTCATCGTCACCCGCGCCGTCCCCGTGCTCGCCGAAGCCGCCGTTTTCTTCGCCGGCATGACCGCCATGCCCTTTCGCCGCTTCATGCTGCTGACCACGCTCGCCAACGCCGGTATCGGCACGCTCTATGCCGCCGTCGGCGCCTTCGCCACCGAATGGAACTCGTTTTTAGGTGCGTTTTTAGGCAGTCTCATCGTGCCCGCGCTGGCACAGGCTATGATGAGGGTGCAATGGCGAAAGTGATGATGGTGGCGTCGGAAGCGGCGCCGTTTGCAAAGACCGGTGGCCTCGCTGATGTTTTGGGCGCCCTGCCGGCCGCGTTGGTTCGACAAGGTATGTCGGCCTCCGTGGTGATCCCCAAGTACAAGGGCCTCCATCCGGCGGGTGTCGAGAAGGTGATGACGGACCTGCCCGTCTACATCAACAATTTCCGCCACCGCGTCGACGTCTGGCGCCTGCGCCGCGACGGCGTGGCGTTCTATTTCGTCGACGCTCCCTGGTTCTTCGATCGCGACGGCATCTACTCCTCGTACGGCACGGACTTCATGGACAACCATCTCCGATTCGCCGTCTTCTCCTTGGCCGCCCTCGCCATCGCCCGCGAACTCGAACAGCCCGACATCCTCCACGCCCACGATTGGCAAGCCGCGATGGCGCTCATCTACGCCAAATGCTGGTTCTGGAATGATCCGCGCCTGGCGCATTTGAAGCAAGTCTTCACCATCCACAACCTCGGCTACCAGGGCCGCTTCGGCAAGCAGGCGTTGTGGGAACTCGGACTCGATGGCCTCCAGTTCCACCCCGAATTTCTCGAATTCTACGGCGACGTCAATCTCATGAAAGGCGCCATCGTCGCCGCCGATCAAATCACCACCGTCAGCCCCACCTACGCCCGCGAGATCCAGACCGCCGAGCACGGCTTCGGGCTCGACGGCCTGCTCCGGTCTCGCTCGAATAAGCTCACCGGCATCCTCAACGGCGTCGATTACGCCGACTGGAATCCCGCCACCGATAAGCTCCTCCCCGCGCACTACACGCCCGAAGATCTCGAAGGCAAAGCCGCCTGCAAACGGGCACTGCTCGAAGCCATGGGTTTCGGCGCCGAAGCGCACACCCGCCCGCTCATCGGCATAGTCTCCCGCTTCGCCGAACAGAAGGGGTTCGATCTACTGGAACCCATCGGCGATGTGCTCATGCAGGAGGATGTCACGGTCGTCGCCCTCGGCAACGGCGAGCCTCACCAGGAGTGGATCTTCCACGATCTCGCCACCCGCCATCACGACAAGTTTCGCGTCTGGCACGGCTTCAATAATGGCTTGGCCCACCTCATCGAAGCGGGCTCGGACATGTTCCTCATGCCCAGCCGCTATGAGCCCTGCGGACTCAACCAAATCTACTCGCTCAAGTACGGCACGCCCCCCATCGTCCGGGCCACCGGCGGCCTGGATGATACCATCGAAGAGTCGACTGGTTTCAAATTCGGGGAGTATTCCCCGGCGGCGTTGCTCGGTGCGCTGCGGCATGCATTGCATTGCTTCCGCGACCGGGATGCGTGGCTGGAGCGGATGCGTCTTGGCATGGCCAAGGACTTCTCGTGGGATCGCTCGGCCGCCGAATATGTTGCGTTGTACGCCCGGCTGCTGGGCCGGTGAATCTTTTTCCGCGGTTGCACATCAATAGTTTTGGAGTGAAAAGAAATGGCTGGAACTAACACGGTTACCTTTACCGACGGCGCCTGGGACGCCGAGGTGCTGCAGTCCGACAAGCCCGTGCTTGTGGACTTTTGGGCGGAGTGGTGCGGGCCTTGCCGCATGATGTCCCCCACGATTGACGCGCTGGCCGAAGACTACTCCGGCCGCGTTACCATCGGCAAGCTGAACGTCGACGAAAATGGCGGCGCGGCCATGCGCTATGGCGTCCGCGGCATCCCCACACTGTTGCTCTTCAAGGGCGGCCAGGTTGTGGCCCAGAAGGTGGGCGCGACTTCGAAGACCGATCTGCAACAGTTGATCGACGCGCACCTGTAAACAGACAGTTCGAATCAGGTCAAGAAAGGGGAGCCACGCGCTCCCTTTTTTTCTGCTGAAATGAGACTTTCTCAAGTGAGACGGTACTACTCCTTTGAAACATGTCTCAATCATTGGAGCGGATCACCCGGTTGGCCCAGCGCCGTCAGGAGATGGAGATTGTCGGATTCCCCATCGCCTGTGGAGGATTCGGAAGCCGGGGGGATGTCCCCTCTTCAGAATTGGAGAAACCTGGGTGGGCGCTGATCCCGCAATGGATTGGTGATCCGGACGGCCTATTCGCGGCGCGGGTCTTTGGGAATTCAATGTGTCCCAGAATCCGACACGGTGACTATGTCATTTTTCGGTACGGGGTTCCTGCCTTCCCGGAGGGCAAGGTCTTGGTCGTGGTAGAGTTCAGCAACGGAGAATTCCGTTTCACGTTGAAGAAGTATCACACGGAGGGCCCGCGGGTTTGGTTGCTGCCACTCAACCCCGATCACCAGCCCCTTCTGCTGAGTGGAGACGGGGACTACCGGATTCGAGGTTGGTTCGTCGCGGCCGTTCCGGACCTTGTCCGCGTGGAGAACGTCGCGTTCCCCTTTCTCGATGAAGGATGGGAAAACTATTAGATATGGGTTCGCCGGCGCGGCGCCCGGCGTATGCATCCAGGGTTTGACCAAGGACGTGTCCGGACCTCCACGACCGCGGCATCCCTCGCTGAGCCGGATCTCGCCGACTCGCCAGACGTATTCCAATCTCCAATTCTTCGATCGTCAACGCGCCCGAAGGGACCTTCCGCAACCCGGAAACAACGTTCTTATCCAAAGCTACATCAGCTAAAGTTCGCCGGTGTCGCCAACTCCCTCCGAACCGGAATCTCCAACGCAATTTCCTCCACCCGATCCATCGCCAGCAAATCCGCAATGTTCCGGTCCTCGGGACCCAATTCCGCTGCACCATCTATTTCTATAACGTCACTCTTCCCGTAATCCCAGCATTTTGACATAGCTCTCAAGCATTTTCTCATTGAAGGATGAGCCTGAAGCGGAGTGATGGTGAGTGGGGCTCCTTTCTTTGGGTTTGAGTTGGTAAGTTAACAGGCTCGTCGTCGAGGCTGTGGGAATGTGGGAATCGCGTAGCGATTTCCAAGGGCGGTGGAAAA
>CAMATG010000604.1 GCA_945860645.1 Candidatus Sulfopaludibacter sp. SbA3
TCAGCGTCCGCAATCCGTACTCCGCGGTCGCCGTAAAGTGACGCTGATCCACCGGACTGTCGCCGCGCTGGTTGGTGACGAAGAAATCGCCAACCGCCACCCGCGCATGCGTCAGGTTCACCGTATAGTTGTAACTCCCGCTCGCCGGCGAACCAAAAAAGTCCCGGCTGAACGGAACGATTTCGGTCCGGTCCCGCAGCGGATACACCGGCTCGTCCACATCGTGCGCCGTTGCCGGCGACCCATGGGATCCCCGTGTCACCATCCCCGTCGTCGCTCCCTCGGCAACCGCGGTGACGTGAAGGATTTCCTCGCCAATCTGCAGATGCATCCCCTCGGTCAGGATTCCGTCGCTGACCGATATGGTGTCCACCGTGTCATCGATTGACGCCATCAATCGCAGTCCCGACGGGCTCAACAGTTCGTCCCAATACCGCAAGGTCAACGTTCCCGCCGCAATGCTCCGCGTATTGTCAAAGGTCGGGAACCCTACGCTCAAAAGGTCCACCGTCCCGTCGCCCCTCACCTGCATCGCAAACACCGGTTTCGGTGGTACGTCCAGGTCCAGCAGCATCCCCGCCGCGCCGACAATGCGCCACCGCGTCATCGGGCACAACTCAAACGGGCACTCTTTGTTATTGGCGTTCGCCGACCGGCCCGATACGTGAATCGTGTACCCCTCCTGATTCGGCACCAGGAAAGACACCGGGCTGGTTGCCGATGTCGCCCCCAGTGTCCAGCTAGGCTCCGCCACCACGAACTTACTCGTCGTGTCCGGAATCACTGCCCACTTGTCGTCCAGCGTGATCAGCGTCGGCGTATTGCCGAATATCCTCCGCTCCTGGCCCGCGCCCTTCCCGGAGACAATCCGCACCACCTGTCCCCGGTACTCGTTCCCCAACATCGTCAGCGTCGAATTTCCAACCGTGTTCCATGTCGACAGGTTCGCCACCATTGGCCCCTGCTGCTCCCAACGCCAAAAGAAATTCGCGTGGGAATAGTTCTCATCCGGCGGCGCCACCAGCCCCTCGGCGGCGCCCGTGTCCATCCACGTCCCGGCCAGCGCAACATTGGCCGCAATCCGGTTCAACTGCTGCGGACTTGGGCCCCGGTACACATGAAAGGTCTGCGTCTGGCTGCCAAAACTCAGCCCCTGCAGCGTCACCGTATTCGTATCCGTTCCTGGCGGAATCACCGCATGGACAATGAAGGACAACCCGCTCTCGGCGCCATCCGAATCCACCCCGGTCAGCGCGTAATAGAGAACCTGGTCGCCCTTCAGCGTCCCACCCGTTCCCTGCGAAAGTGCAGAGAACCCCACCAGCGGAATTCCCGCCCGGCTGGCCGATGGCCTCGCCGGTGCGGTGAATTCCACCGTTAACCGAGTCTGTGCGGAGCCGTCCGTCGCGTCATCGTAGCTCTCCGTGATGCCGAACTGCGGCACCCCGTCCTCATCGATGACGGACCCTCCCAGCGGCCTCGGCAGCCCCAGTTCATACTTCGGCTGTCGGCCGCTCGAAGCCGCCCCGTTTCCCGCCGTCTGCACGTACCAGTCGTCGTCGTGGATCTGCGCCGTGATCACCGTCGTCCGGTGATTCAATCCCGGCGCCATCCGCAACACCCGGAACGCTTGCCGCAGGAACCCCTCTTTTTCATACGTCAGCGTGATCAAGTCGCCCGGCCGCAGCCCGAACGCCCGCACGCTGGTCTCGAACTCCACATACAAGTTGCCCTTCACGGACTTCAACAATTGCAGCTTCACCATCCGCGTCGCCTGGTCGAAATTTGCCAGTCCCAACGCCGGTAACGCGGCGCTCGTCTCCTGCCCGCTCGCCAGTACGTCGTCCACGTCCACTAGCGAAAGGCTGTCCTGCTGATACTCGTTAAACGCATCCTGAAACTCCACGCTGTACCGGTTCGGCGCATCGGCCGAGCTCCGGCTGTAAAACCGGATTCGCGGCGCCCCGCTCTCGGCCCGCAGAATTCCGCCCGCCGCCGTCGACCCATCTCCGAACTCATACGCCGGCCAGCCCTCTAACAACAGCTCCGTCGCATTGCTCCCGGCCGGCTTCACCGCCTGCTGCACACCGAACGTCGATTCAAACCGGCACTGCAACTTCCCGCCGTTACCGAAGCTCAACATCAGCCCCGCGCTGTTTCGCACGCCCCGCAATACGTCGGCCGCACTCCGCCGCCGACGCAACGCCAAGTTGCACTGGAACCGCGGAATGCTGATGGTGTTCCCATGCAGATCCAACGTGGTAATCGGGTCGTCGCAATACAGCGCCGTTTCCGCGAAGCTCTTGATGTCCAACTCGGCCGGGTCCCACCCGCTGCGCCGCAGCACATCAAGCAGCACCCACGCTGGATTGCTGGTGAAGACATTCCCGGTAAACCCCTCGTTCGTATCAAACGTCGGCAGCTTCATGCCCTCAACCAAAGCCTGCACGCGGGGCAGGGACCGCCCGTCGTTGATCCGGTTCGGAACAACGACGGAAAGCACCGCCATACTGCCATACGGATCGCCCACCGGATTGCCGGCGCCATCCCGGAAGTCCAGGTTGAAATCGCCCGTCCGGTTCCCCAGGCTCACCACGTTGTACCAGCCCGTCGACGTCATGTCGCGCCCCGTCGAACCCAGCGGAATCTCGATGTCGTTGACGATCACCTTCAAAACACCCTGCATCTCGCCCGCGCCCAACAACACTTCCATGCGCGTCAGATTCCCGTCATTGCGCGCCAGCGTCACCGGCGGCTGCACCCACGCCGTGCCATAAATCAGCGGCACCACGTCGTTGTACTTCGCCTCGTTGTCGATCGGCCCGCTCAAGTGCGAACCCTTCTCGCCATACCCGCGTACCAGTACTGTCGACGGCACGAACTCCACCCCGCCAAACCGCCGCGTTGGCGTGTTCGCGCTGTCGATCTGGAACATCCCCCGCTGCTCGCACGAACTGCGCGTGTAGTCGCACGATGTAAAGGGAACGCTGCCGTTCAGGTTCCCGATGCCGCCCGATTCTCCGGCCGAATACCCGCACCGGAAGAACGGCGAATACGCACTCTTGCTGCCGCCGTCCATCGCCTCCAGCCGCTGCGCCGAATTGGACGGAAACATCCACGGGCACCGCTTCTGAATCCGGATCTCCGGCAGCGCGACGCGCTGGAAGTTCAGCCGGTTATTGAAGGACAACCGGAACGTCGATTCCTTCATGTTCTCCGGCGCATTGGCAACGCCGCGGAACAGCACGACGGCTTCCGATGCCGGCGCGTCGGTCTTCATATCGAAGAACACGAAGCGCACCGTCAGTTTGGCGCCCTTCCAGCCGGTCGCGCGCTCCACCTGCGAATAGCGCGAGTCGGTATTGTCCAGCGTCAGCGAAATCTTCGCCGTCGCGTCAATACCGTCTTCCGATTGCGCTCGCAAGTCGAACTGGCTGTGGTCCACCAGCGTGGGCAAATACAGGTTTCCGTCCATCGTCACCTGATGGGTGGCCCAGTACTCGTGCTGTCCGTTGCGAAGTTCGCAATCGAACAGCAGAATCGGGGTTTCCAGGACTTCCTGTTCCTTTATGTCGAATATCGTGGGCATGGCGTTTTGCTCTCAGCGTTCGGTTAATACGGGCGGCTTTCGATCCGAATCTCGGCCGCGTTATTGTTGGGAGCCTGTTGTGTCCAGGCCAATTCGTCTTCGGCAAATCGCGCGTTGGCGTAAAGCCCGCAGCGCGAATTCGTCCGCCGGTAGCCACCTGGCCCCGGCTGTGCCTCCGCCTGCATGCCAGTCAGCGCCACCGCTTGTCCGGGCATCAGCACCAGGCTGAACGTCACCGCCTCCGCCGCCGACCCCGGCTTGGCCGCAAACGAGTAGCGCCGCCAGGGACCGCTCGCGCGTAGCACCCGTTCCTCCACCACTCCGCCGGAATCGATGCGCAGTGTGAAGTTGCCAACGCCGCCCACATACGCGCTCAGGCAGTACTGCAGCATGCCGCTGGCGTTGATCGTCTGCGAGATCTTCTGCGGAATCGATCCGTTGTTAGTCAGAACCGTCGCCCGCGTCATCTCCCACGGGTCATCGAACGCCGGTGCCATGCTGATCATCGGGTCCACCGTCCAGACGCTCTGGTTGTAGTCCTCGCTCCAGCGCAGCAGGTTCGCCGCCGGGTCCAGAAACGTGAACGTTTGCAGCCGGCCCTCGCATTCGTTGAAGAGCGCGTCAATGGCGGCGCGCTCCCCGTCGGTCAGCCCTTCGTACTGCAACACCCACCCCACGCGGCTGCCGTTGCCGTCATAGTAAGTGCGCTGCCGCCCGTCCAGAGACTCGTGGCGCACCACACGTTCCTGCCGTTCCCGGCGCAGCGGATACTGCCCCGCCGTCAGCGTTTCGAGTTGTGGAAAGTAGCGCATACCTTACCTGTTCTGCCGCACCACCAGCCGCGTGCGGCCGTCGTGAAGCCCTGTGAAATTGAAAAATGCATC
>CAMATG010000605.1 GCA_945860645.1 Candidatus Sulfopaludibacter sp. SbA3
AGTCCCCAAAACAGCCGCCATCCGCTCGGTATTGACGAGCTCCCAATTCCGCCAAACAAACTGGCACAGCCGATTCGGAAAGTGCGCCTCCCCAATCGCCCCCGCCCCCGCCAGCGGCATCGCCGCCATCACCGCCAAAAACCCCCTCCTATTGGTGCCACTCACTGTTATCCCCCTTAATTCCGGCAGTCGCCGAACAACGTCCATCGTATCAACAACTTCCCGACCTTTCGCCGACTACCAAAATACGCCCCACCCCGATATCCCCCCCTTTTTTCCTAATGAGAATTTTCACGCGCGGCACCCACCCTATTTATAGAAAACCCGATGCCCCGCAAACCCCGCTTCGCCCCCCCAGGCCACTACCTCCACATCACCCAACGCGGCAACTACGGCCAACGCACCTTCTACTCCAAAGGCGATCACACCGTCTTCCTCGATCTACTCGCCCGCACCGCCACCACGAACAACATCGACGTACTCGCCTACTGCCTGATGCCCAACCATTACCACCTCATCGCCCGCCCCAACGAACCGCACGCCATCTCCCATATGACGCGCGACCTCAACGGCCACTACTCCCGCTATCTTCACGGTCGATTAACCCGCACCGGCCGACTCTGGCAGGACCGCTTCTACGCCTGCCTCCTCGGCCACACCCACCTCCTCAGCGCCCTCCGCTACGTCGAACAAAACCCCGTTCGCGCCCACATGGTCGACGACCCATTCCACTATCCGTGGTCCTCCGCCAACTCCCATTCGCCCGACACCTGGCTCGACGACGAAACCTTCCGCCTTCTCGTCACCCCCGAAGACTGGCCTCAAATTCTCGCCGGCCCCCAACCGAAAAGGGAGTGCGCCACCATCCGACGCACCACCCACACCGAGCGCACTCTCGCCACACCAGAACTAACAACCGCACTAGAGACCGAATACGACGTCCATCTAACCCGACGCGCACCCGGAAGACGACCTACCCCCGCGCTAACTCCCCCGCATGCGCCCGTATCTTCAAAACGGCCGCCGCAATCTGTTCCATATCCTCCCGCGGCCCGAGTAACATCGTCTGCGTAAACCAAACTCCCTCATCACAAATCCTGTCATTCACCGGACACTCATTCCGCTCCCGCCACTCCTTCAACCGCGCCGCCGAAAACAACCGCCGATACCCACGCCCCGCTAACACATTCTCCAAAAACGGCTGCTTATTCAAACGCCCATACCCGCTCGAACACGGCACCCCCTCCGCCGCCAAAGCCTTCAAAAACTTCTCCCGCGCCAACCCCGCAAACTGCCGCGCATCATAACGGAACATATACAAGTGCCAAGCACTCCGCGTGCACCCACTTTCTAACTCCGCCGGCACAATCCCCGGTATTTCCCGCAATAACTTCGTCAAATAAGCAGCATTCCCATCCCGCGTCTTCGCCTGCAACTCCAGCCGCTCCATCTGCGACAACAACAACGACGCCTGGAACTCCGTCAACCGCAAATTCGCCCCCTGCGCCGGCTTCACCGTAGCCCCCTTCCGCGGCGAACTATTCGTGTGATACGCATAACACCGCTCAAGAAACGCCCCATCGGAAGATACAACCGCCCCACCCTCCCCCGAATTCAAATTCTTCGAAGCCTGAAAGCTATAAGTCCCCGCATCCCCAATCGTCCCCAACTTACGCCCGCGCCACTCCCCCAAATGCGCCTGCGCCGCATCCTCCAACACCTTCAGCCCGCGCTTCCGCCCCACCCGCATCACTTCATCCAAATTCGGCGGCGCCCCCGCAATATGCACCGGCACAACAGCCACCGTCCGCTCCGTCACCGCGGCCTCTATCTTAGTAGCATCCATCTGAAACGTCCGCGCGTCGGAATCCACAAACACCGGCAGCGCCGACTTACTCAAAACCGCATTCACCGTAGCAATAAACGTATACGGCGGAATAATCACCTCATCCCCCGCCTGCACATCCAACCCATGCAACGCCGTCATCAACGCCGACGTCCCATTCGCCACCGCCACGCACCCCCCGGCCCCCATCAGCGAAGCAAACTTCGCCTCAAACGCCTCCACCGTCTTCCCCGTCCCGCGATACCACTTCCCGCTCCGCAGAACTTTCACCAACCCCGCCTCATCGTTCCCCGCCCACACCGGCCAGCTCGGAAAGGCCCCCTTCCGCACCGGCTCTCCGCCCAATAAAACCGGCTTCGAAACCGCCCCGGAAACCGTCGCCGCCGCCGCTGCCGCCGCCATTGCCGTTCGTCGTGTCATATGCCCAAAGAGTACGCTGAACGAAGTGCGCCTGCAAGACCTCCAAAAACAAATCGCCAACTGCAACAAGTGCCCCCGCCTCCGCGAGCACTGCCAGACCATCGCCCAAACCAAGCGCCGCGCCTATCGCGACGAAACCTACTGGGGCCTCCCCGTCCCCTCCTTCGGCGATCCCAAAGCCCGCCTCGTCATCATCGGTCTCGCCCCCGGTGCCCACGGCGCCAACCGCACCGGCCGCATCTTCACCGGCGATCGCTCCGGCGATTTCCTCTACCAGGCCCTCCACAACGCCGGCTTCGCCAACCAGCCCACCAGCACCCATGCTACCGACGGCCTCAAACTAAAGGACGCCTGGATCACCTGCCCCGTCCACTGCGCCCCGCCCGACAACAAGCCCACCCCCGAAGAAATCCGCACCGGCCAACCCTACCTCGAACAGGAACTCAAACTCCTGAAAAACGCCCAGGTCATCGTCGTCCTCGGCCGCATCGCCTTCGACACCTTCCTAACCATCCAAGGCAAAAAGAAATCGGAATACCGCTTCGCCCACGGTGCCCAATTCCCCGGCACGCCCACCCTGATCTGCAGCTACCACCCCAGCCAGCAAAACACCCAGACCGGCCGCCTCACCCAGGCAATGCTCACCAGCGTCTTCGAAGACGCCCGCCGCGTCATCAATCCCGAGTAACATGAAGAACATATGCGCGTGCTCCTCCTATGCCTACTTACTCCGCTCTTCGCCCAGCATCCCCTGGAACTCCTCCGCGTCGTCGCCGGCCCCGCCGGCCGCGTCGTCGGCGATAACTTCGTCATAGACTCCCCGCGCACCACCTTCCGCTTCCCCACCGACAAAGAAGTTGTCATTTACTTCGAATGGAAAGCCAAGCCCGGTAAGTATCTCCTCACCGGTGTCTGGAAGCGTCCCGACGGTCGCCCCAGCAGCCTCTCCGACATCAACCTCGAAACACCAACCGAAAAACTCCAGGCCTACTGGACCTTCGCCCTCAACCCCGACATGGACCCCGGCATCTGGGAACTCGAAGTGCGCATCAACGGCGCCCGAACCGGCTCCCAGCTCTTCTCCGTCGAAATGCCCCCCAAGCCCGCCGCCCCCGCCGCACCGCCGCCCGCCGCCGAGAAGCCCGCCGCCAAGTCCATGGACGAGCTCTACCAGCTCCGTAACTCCCTCGTCTGGATTCGCAAACTCGACGACGCCGGCAAAACCATCGACACCGCCACCGGCTTCGTCATCGCCAAGGACCGCATCGCCACCGCCTTCCAAGCCGTCGACGGCGCCTCCCGTTTCCTGATCGAACGCGGCCCCGGCATCACCACCCGCGCCTCCGAACTCGCCGCCTGGAACCGCCTCAACGATTGGGCCGTCATCATCGCCGACACCGGCGACGCCCCTCCCCTCTCCCGCGCCCCGCAAGGCGATTTCAAAGTCGGCGAACGCCTCATCGTCTTCAACGCCGAACAGCCCGGCACCCGCCAAATTGGCGGCGTCGACATCACGGGCACGCAAAACGCCCCGCCCTTCGGCGACCGCATCCACATGAACCCGCCCCCGTCCCACGACGCTACCGGCGGCCCGCTCCTCACCATGAAGGGCGCGGTCATCGGCATCATCGGCGGCTCGCTCCGCCCCGGCCTCCGCACCTGGCGCAACGCCGACGTCCCCGCCACACTCATCTTCACCACCCCCCTCAACGCCTCCGCCACGCCCCTCTCCCTCCTCCCCGAATCCGCCCTCTCCCGCAAACCAGTCGACTGCCAGACGCTCCTCGCCCAGCGCACCTTCACCCCGCCCATCCAGCTCTGGCCCGGCATCTCCTACGCCGGCACCACCAACGCTCTCGACAAAAAAAGCCTCGTCACGCCCCAAGGCGCCGACGTCTCCACCTTCCGCAAATCCGACCCCGAACTCCTCGTCTACGCCTACTTCAAAGCCGCGAAAAAGTCCGAAAAAGTCACCGTCTCCGCCGCCATTGTCGACCTGATGAACACCCCCATCGCCCGAGCCGAGCCTGCCAAGGTCAACGTCCGTACCGACACCCTCTCCCGCATCGCTTTCACCTTCTCCCCCGCCCGCTTCACCCCGGGGATCTACCGCGTCGACGTCCACGTCGAGGACAAGCCCGTCTGGCGTTCCTTCATCACCATCACCGACTAGCCCGCGCAGCGTTAAT
>CAMATG010000606.1 GCA_945860645.1 Candidatus Sulfopaludibacter sp. SbA3
CGCGGCCGCCTACGCCGACTACACCAACATTGATCCGGTCATTCGCGCCCAAAACACGGCCCGACATCTTGGCGCCTGGCCGAGCGGCGAACGCGCTGCTGACGGCGCCAACGGTGCTGGCGCCTTTCAGAAAGTCTCTACGATCCATACGGGGAAACTCCTTGGTACGGCGGCCTGGGCCGCTTGCGGTGGCTGTGGATGGGCACAGCCCTCTTTATTGTACAGACTGGCGAAGTCCGGTTCTATGCCAAAGTTGCCTAGCTTAGAATGTGCGGATTGGTTCCGCCGCTCACACCGGCAGGCTCCGCTACTTTCGTGGCGCCGGCGGTCTGATCCGCCCGATACTTGCTGCGGGTGAACGCCGTGTGCCAGATGCCGATTGTGATGACCGCCGACAACGACATGATGATGTTTCCGAATTCGTGGATCGCCATCGATGGTCCCATTTGGCGTGCCAGAATGCGGAACGAGTGGCCGATCGCATCCCCGGTGCATTGAATCCCCAGACCCGCGCAGACAGCAAGAAGCAGAAAGTCCCGCTTCCGCAGCTGGATCAGGAAGCGCCAGAGAATCATGTTCAAAAGAGCGGCAAGGAATGTGAGATCCCGCGTGACCGCCGTCATGAAGGTGTTCGGGCGATTGTCGAAATGGACGAATACCGAGATGGCCGCAGCGATGATCGCGCCGATTGTCAGCATCCGAACCAAGGGCGCCTGCGTCGCCATTTCTTTCCCGACTCGATAAATCAACTGCAATACGAGTAGGAATATGGTGACCTGCGAGGCAAGTGCGAGGATCCAGTACATCTTCTGTGCGCTGGAAAGTGTCCAGTTTCCATTGCTGACATAGGAGGCAATGGGAGGGACAACCCCAACCAGTAGCAGGACAAGCACCACTCCCAGCAAATAGTACTGTCTCCACCACCCGGACAGCAGCCGTTGGAGGGTCAAAACCGCGAGTGACAACGTGATCGTCGTTGTCAATGCGTAGAATATTTGCTCAATATCCAATCAAAAACCTCCACCCACCGAATCTATCGGCTGGTGGAGGTTCATTATTTACAGTCTTTTGAAAATAAAGGTGATTACTGGACGACGTCTTCCACTGGGGGAGGAGGCAGTGGGCCGAACTGCAGTCCGACCACATCTTCCACCGGCGGTGGCGGCAGCGGGCCAAACTTGAGGTTCACTACATCTTCCACCGGGGGAGGAGGCAGCGGACCGAATTGGAGGTTCACCACATCTTCCACAGGGGGAGGAGGCAGCGGGCCGAAATTGGCGTTGCGTGCAAAAGATGCGCCGGAAACCAACAGCGCCGACAACGCCAGAAAACCGACACGGACTACTTGATTGAGGTTTTTCATTAGAACACCTTCGCCTGACAGGCTTGCGGCACACCCTTAGAATACAACTAAGGAAGCCTTACCTCTCTTAAGAGGACAATCTTATTCTAAGTAAAACCAAAGTACTCAGTTCCTAGGATTTTTCCTAGGAAAATCCCCGTTTATCCCTTCTCGCTGGGATATCGCTGAGTCGGAAGCTCCTGTGTCTCCCCTACTGAGGCGGTCGGCGAATGGCGGTCCGGATCGGACAGGAAAAAAAGAAACGCCCGCCGGGCAAGGTGCCGGGCGGGCGTTTCTTTTCGATAGATAATAAAGGCTTAGTCGCCGCGATCGGTGTAGGAGGTATGTTCCAGCGGCATGTCATATTCCCGGCGCGACGCGCGGGAACGGCGACCGGCCCATTCCAGGCGCATATCGTTGCTGACTTCCTCGAGCGTTTCCATGGTGACCTGATGCTGTTCCGCAGCGAAGGCGGTGAGCATGCAGTTGTCACAGATTCCATTGATCAGGCGGGGAATCCCTTGTGAGCGTCTATGAATTTCAGAAAGAACGGCCGGCGGGAAAACATTCTGATTTTCCATGCCGGCGCGAGCCATACGGGTATCAATGTACTCAATCGACTCCGCTTCGCTGAATGGCTTCAGGTTGTATCGGAGTACGATGCGCTGTTTTAACTGACGCAAGTTCGGCGCGTCGAGCTTGCGATCAAGTTCCGGTTGGCCAGCGAGCACGATCTGCAAGAGTTTCCCGCGGCGATTTTCCAGATTTCCGAGGAGGCGGATCTCTTCGAGGACGTCCCAATCGAGATTATGGGCTTCGTCGACGATCAGGACGCTGGTGCGGCCTTCATTCGCCTGCTGAATCAACAGGTTGTTCAGGGCGAAGAGCACTTCGGTCTTCGAAGTCCGGTCACAGCGCAGGTCGAGATCGTAGGCGATCATCTCGAAGAACTGCTGCGGATTGATCCGGCTATTGAACAGCGAAGCGTATTCGATGTACTGCGATTCCAAATACTCCCGCATGCACTCTAGCATCGTCGTCTTACCGGTGCCCACTTCGCCGGTCAAAACAATAAACCCTTTACGACTTTGCACACCATAAATCAGATTCGCGAGCGCCTCTTCGTGCTGGGGGCTACGGTAGAGAAACGTCGGATCTGGACTGAGACTGAAGGGGTTTTCTGAGATGCCGAAGAAGGCGTTATACATAAAGAACCTGAGTGGCGAGATCCAGTAGGCTACTCATTGACATCGTACCATGAGTAAGGCTAGCGTTACGCCTACCCATTACATCGGCGAACGCTCGCCAAATCTTGAGCGAATCCGGACGGACCGGGCACAATCCTAGTCCCACTCGAGCTTTACCCACCCGCACAAGGCCGCTCCGCCGCCGCCGTCGAGGGCAATCCGCCTCGTTTTGGGGAAGGGAAGCCCGGGAACGACCGACTTCCGGATGCCCGGCATACCGCTGAGCGCCATGCGCGCTTCCGGTGTGCCTAGCTCCGGCGCCAGCGTCTTCGAACGGAACCCGGCACCCCACCCAATGGGGAACATGCAGGCATCCCCGGAGAGCTTCGTCTCCTCGTCCCGCAACTTCTCCACCGTTTCGATGAGCGGCTTCAGTGCTGCGTGTTTGGCATACGCTGCCTGGTCGCCAATCCACCGGCGCGCCTGGACGCGCAGCGCTTCGGTGACGCCGGCCGGCAACGCCCCGCGCCCTTCGAACACCGCCCCGGGCCGCGCCATTTCGGCGAACTGCTGTCCGGGCTTCCATTCCGATGGCCCGGTCTTGCCCTCGGTCCGCAGCACCAGAACGCGCGTCTGGTAGACGCGGAAGGAATCGGCCGGCGTGCGGGCATCGGTGAAGCCTAACCCGTCCAGCGCCCGACGGCCACCGGCGGCGTCGAGTGCCGACAGTGTCTTCCACCGCAGCCCTTCGGCGGCGCAATCGATCCACAACTGCCGCGCCTTTTCCGGGTCGATCGCCCCGCCCAGCCACGCCGTGCGGAACGCGCCCTTGATGGCGCTGCCGGGCAGCAGGCGGCGTCCGCCACCGTGGGCGAAGCGCGGGATGTGCAGGTCTTCGGTTCGCGCCTTCTCCCAAATCGTCGCCAGGCCACCGGAGGCGAACGGAATCTTCGCCGAACTATACCCCTGCGCGTAGCCGCCCCATTGCGACCATTCCAGGCGTTCGGCCTTCCGCAGTTGGTCCAGATAACTTTCCAGCCGGGGATTGCGGGCCAGCAGTTTGAAAATGCGCTCCTGATCGAGCACACGCACTTCGTTCTGCCACACCATGTAATCGATCGGCGTCAGCAGTTCGCCGGACCCGGCGAGCAGGGGCGACAGCACAGTCAGACGGTAGCGGCGGTTCATACCTGCGCCTCCTCCGGCCACGGCAGCGCCAATCCTGCCGCGTACCGCAGCACCGGGTGCGCCGCGCCGTCGATGGCCGACTCGCTGATCCGCCCGGCCGGTTCGGTCTCGCTGGCCAACACCGCGCCTTCACGGACGAACCGCAGTTCTGGTTTGGCGCCGGCTCCGGGCGTCCACCCGGAGCGCGAGAGCGTCCGGTAGGCGCCGTTGTCCCACGCCACCACGTCCGTCTCAGCCGGGGCAAACAGTCCAATGGTCCACCACTTTCCGGCGGCGGCGCCGGCGGCTTTCCATCCGGTGTTCTGCAACAGCTTTCCCAACTCCCCTTCGCGATAACGTGGGCGGCGGGAGCGGCCCCAGCCGGCGCCACGCCAGCCGCCGATGCCCTCGTCGGCCAGCAGCCGAAAGGCCGCCTTCAGACGTTGCGACCAGACGGCGGCGACCTCGGCATTGGCGAACACGAACACGGCCCAGGCGCCGGAGTTGTTCCCGAACTCAATCCCCTCTGTCAAGGCTGCGGGCGCGGCGGTGCCGTCGAAACGGTCGACCGCCGCGCGCTGGCGCTCCACGGGTCGATAGGGGCCGCCGGCGCTGGCGCGGTCGGCTGATTGCAGACAGCCGCTGGGCAGGTCGAGCAGCCAGCGATGTTCATCGAACTTGCGCGCGGCCAGATCCTGGATCGCGCCGAGCGGAGCGAACCGCACCGACTCCAACCGGACGCGCCGCAGCC
>CAMATG010000607.1 GCA_945860645.1 Candidatus Sulfopaludibacter sp. SbA3
GCAGGCGCTATCGCTGGCCAACAGCCGGCTGACGCTGGAGCAGGCGCGGCGGCTGGCGGCGAAGTTGCCGGTGGACGGATTCGTCGGCGCGGCGTTTGAGGCCGTGTTGAACCGGCCGCCGACGGCTACTGAGCGGGATGATGCGTCGACGTTCCTGGTGCGGCAGGCGAAGCTGCTGGCCGAGCCGGCCAAGCTGAAACCCTTTGAAACCGGCGTGGCCACACCGTTGAAGCCCTCCGCGGATCCGGCGCAGCGGGCGCGGGAAAACCTGGTCCACGTGTTGTTTAACCTGAACGAGTTCGTCACCATTCGATAACCCCTATGAAACGCCGACGCACATTCCTGACTGAGACTGGCCTGGGGTTCACCGGCCTGGCGCTGAACGCCATGTTGCAGAGCGAGGGCGTGGCGCACGCGGCGACGGAGGGTTGGCGGCCGCCCGATGGCAAGCCGCATTTCGCGCCGAAGGCGAAGCGTGTCATTTGGCTGTTCATGATTGGCGGGGCGAGCCAGATGGAGACGTTTGACCCGAAGCCGATGCTGAACAAGTATGCGGGCAAGTCGGTGAACGAGACGCCGTTCAAGGACGTGGAAAACAGCCCGTTTGTGAAGAAGAATCTGCGCGAGGTGATTGCCGGACTGCACACCGTGCATCCGACGATTTACCCGATGCAGATAGGGTTCAAGAAGTACGGGCAGAGCGGGTTGGACGTAAGCGACTGGTTTCCGCATGTGGGCGGCCACGCCGATAAGCTGGCCGTGGTGCGGTCCATGTGGACCACCGATAACAATCACGGCGCGCAGTTGCAGTTTCACACCGGGCGGCACGTGTTGGAAGGGCAGTTCCCGACCATTGGCGCGTGGGTGCACTACGGGCTGGGATCGTTGAACGACAACCTGCCGCAGTTCGTGGTACTGGGCGAGCCGATCGATTCCTGCTGCGGCGGCCCGTGGGCGCATGGGGCGCACTATCTGGGGCCGGAGCACGACGGCGTGCAGTTGCGCGTGGATGCGAAGAACCCGTTGCCGTTCGCTTCGCCGGGACCGGACGTGTTCCAGGAGGAGCAGGAGCGCGAGTTTGCGCTGATCGATAAGATGAACCGGGCCACGCAGATTCAGTATCCGCATGACCCTGCACTGCGTGCGCGGATCAAGTCCTACGAACTCGCGTTCCGCATGCAGACGGCGGTGCCGGATGTGATGCGGCTGGATCGCGAAACGGAAGCCACGCGGAAGATGTACGGGTTGGATGAGAAGGTGACGCAGCCGTTCGGCGAGATCTGTTTGTCGGCGCGAAGGCTTGTCGAGCAGGGCACCCGGTTCGTGCAGATTTTCCATGGCGCGGGCGGCGCGGGGGCGTGGGATGCGCACTCGAATTTGAAGACCGGGCACGAGAAGTTGGCGAAGCAAACGGATAAGCCGATTGCCGGATTGCTGGAAGATTTGAAGCAGCGCGGGTTGTTGGAAGATACGCTGGTGGTGTGGTGCACGGAGTTCGGCCGCACGCCGGGAGCGCAAAACAGCAACGGCCGCGACCATCATCCGTACGGGTTCACCATCTGGATGGCGGGCGGCGGCGTGAAGGGCGGCGTGACGCACGGGGCGACCGATGAACTTGGTTTCCATGCCATTGAAAACCGCCACTACGTCACCGATCTCCATGCAACGGTTTTGCATCAGATGGGGTTGGACGCGCGGCGGTTGGAAGTGCCGGGGAGAAAGCGGATCGACGTCGATTTCGGCGCGCCGATTCGGGAGATCCTGGCTTAACGGCGCGGCTGGCACCAGGCAACGCCTTTGCGCATTACGAGGCTTCCACACCCGCGAGGCATGCGTGGCGGGACGGGCAGCGGGTCACCGTCTTTCCAGAGTCCGAGCCGGCGCAAGGTCTCCGGCATTTGGGAGTCGATGACGGCGAGGATGTTGCCATCGCCGTAGCCGGTGGTTCCTCGATACTTGAGTATTTGCGCGTACTTGCCGCTGGGGGCCTGTTTGTAGACTTCCACGAAGTAGGTGAATGGCGCCTTCTCTGTTGGATAATCCACGATCACTTGACCAAGCAGGGCGCCGCTTTCGATGTAGCGGGTTTCCTCGTTGTTGTTTCTGCCCTGGACGTTGGAGAAGACGGCGCGAAACCGGTCGGCGCTTCGATCATAGGCGAGCAGGAATGTTGTCACTCCGCAGTTTCCCGTGGCCCCTCCGGTTCCGCAGGTTTTGGTTCGCAATAAGGGCAGCGTTTTTTCGGGACCTGCAAATACCACGTCTGTTGCGAAAACCTGATAAACCGGGCCGGTGCTGGACTCATCGTTTGTCCGGAATATCTCGTGTGAGCAATCCGGCTCTTCCCTCTGCACGAAGCAGAAGTAGATGGCGCCCATGGGATTACCCAATCCGTCCCCGACGCTACTTTCGCTGTCTGGCTGCTTGGCGACGACAAGACTCCACCGGGATACGGTTTGGAATGGCTCGGTTAGATCCAGATGCTGTATGACTTTGGAGTGGATCCGGTACTGTGTCGAAAGTTTCGAGATTACTTTCCTGTCGAGGGCCGCATCGCTGGGCGGCTGTGCGTTGATTGTTGCCGCCAGGAGGACCGATGTTATGACAACGACAAATTTCATGGCTGATGCTGTCAGCTTACTATTCGTCCGCGAAACAAAAGGTCCGGCCCGCTCCTGGTGGAGGCGAGCCGGGCTCTCTTGCCTTTGACTCGATCAGAACTTGTAGTGCAGTCCCAGCTGAATGATGCGGGCCTGCTTGCCGCCGATGAGGCTGGAGATCCGGCCGAAGTTGGGGTTGCCGCGTTGCTGGTTGGGCAGCGCGAAGTTCGCGTGGTTGATGAAGTTCAGCGATTCGGCGCGGAACTGTAGACGATGGCTCTCGTTGATGCGGAAATCCTTCAGCAACGAGATATCGGAGACGATGGCGCCGGGGCCGCTGGCCACTGTGCGGCCGGCGTTGCCGAACGTATTCAGTGCCGGTGCGGCGAAGCTGGCCGTGCTGAAGAACGGCTCCGCCAGGACGTTCGCGCGCCAGTTGGCGTTTTCGGTGTAGGGCGACACGACGTTGGACCGGACGGCGGCGGCGGTGGGGTAGATGGCCGCGCCGTTGTTTTCAATGACGCCGAAGGGAGCGCCGGAGCGGGCTTCGAAGAGCAGCGACGTGGACCAGCCGCCGAGCGTCTGCTTCAGCAGGCCGTTGCCGGCGGGCGAGGGAATGGCCCAGGTGGCGTTGCTGACGAAGCGCTGACCGATGTTGTTGCCGGATAGGCCGCGGTCCGCACGGCGATCATACTGGTTGCCGAAGGCGTTGTCGCCGGCGTTGCCGCCGAGTTCGTTGCGCGAGCGGACGTCGTCGATGGCCTTCGACCAGGTGTAGTTGAAGCCGAACTGCAGGCCGTGGGAAAGGCGCTTGTCCAGGCGGACGTTCAAGCCGTGGTAGTTGGAATTGCCGACGGTGGCGGAGAGGACGCGCACGTCAGAGAACTGCGGGAATGGGCGGAGCACCTGCGGGTTATTGTTGGTGCCGATGAGCGATTGCGGCACCTGGTTGATGGAGCGCGATGTGGGTGCGCCGAGCTTGTGCCCAAGCGATCCGAGGTAGGCGACTTCGAGCACCGATTGGAACGGTAACTGCCGCTGGATGTTGAAGTTGAACGTGTTCAAATACGGGACCGTGCGGCCGGCGGGTTCAAAGAACTCGACGGCGAGGGTGGGCGCGGCGCCAACTCTCACGGCGCCGAAGCCGGGAACAAGGCTGGCCTCGGTTAGCGGCGCGATGAACGGCAGGCCGTTGCGCAACTGGTATGCGGCGGTGCGCCCTCCATCGGTGGAGACGAAGTCGCCACGGACGCCGAAGCCGATGTTGGCGACGATCGGCGTAGCCTGGTCGTACTGGCCGATGAAGAGCGTACCGCCGCCGCCGCGGACGATCCACTTGTCGGTCACCCGATAGCTGAACCCGAGGCGCGGGCCAAAGTTGTTTTTGTCGAAGTTGTGAGCGTATTTGCTGAGGCCGTTGCGGCCGGACCACGTCAACACGCCGGGCGTGCCGCTGACCGGGTTGATGGCGTTGCGGTCGAACGAGTTCTGGCGATTGTCGAACGACTCATAGCGCGGCCAATCCAGATCCCAGCGGATACCGGCATTGATAGTGAGTCGCGACGAGACTTTCCAATCGTCTTGCAGAAACGCGCCGAAGGCGTTGGCGCGGCTGCGAATGAGTGGCGCTTCGGCGCGGGAGCCGCTGTTGGCCCAGCCGAGGAGGAGCGCGGCCAACGCATCGTTGGTCGCCGTGTTGTTGAAGCCCAGCACGCCTCCGGCGGAGCCGCTCCAGACATCGTCATTCGACGAGCGGCGGAACTCACCACCATACTTCCAGGTGTGCTTGCCGGCGATCTTGGTGAGGTTGCTGGTGATATGGTCGCCGCGGATCGGCACCTG
>CAMATG010000608.1 GCA_945860645.1 Candidatus Sulfopaludibacter sp. SbA3
TGCGGGGTGGTGGGCGCAGGGAGAAGAGGCGCGGATGCGGCCGGCGATTGTTTGGGGTTTCGTGATGGCGGCGGCGGGGTATCTGCTTTTGAGTGTTTCGGGGAGCCCGTGGACGGCGGGGATGGCGGTGGCGCTGGGTCATGCGGGGACGTCGATTACGTGGGTGTTTTCGACGGCGCTGTTGCAGTTGAACACCGAGGACAAGTTCCGGGGGCGGGTGTTTTCGGTGGAATTTGGGTTCAGCGTGGCGATGATGGCGGTGATGTCGAGTTCGGCCGGGGTGTTGATTGACCGGGGGGTGTCGCCGTTTGGGTTGGCGGCGTTGACCGGGGCGGTGATGTTGATTCCGGCGGTGGCTTGGTTGTGGGCGTTGCGGTTGTGGCGGGGGTGAGGGGCGGTTGGCTTCGTTGTTGCAAAAATGCTCGGGAGGCCTCGGATTTTGGGCCCGGCGGTGGTGGGATTTGTCCGAGCGGGAGCCCGGGGGATTCCTCACTGCGAGCATTCTCCGGTTGGACGGCCCGCTCGTTCGCCCTTCGGGCTTCGGAGGGGAAGCCAAGGGAAATCTGAGGGGCCGGTCGTCCGTTTTCCCGGCGGCTGCCCGTGATTGTCCCTGGGCAGCCGCGTTGGCGATGGGATATTCGGGATGTCAAAGATCAAGCCGGGACGGGCGGCGATGGCAAAGGGCCAAGACCGGGGCTCCGGGGGTTGGTTGTTGGTTGGCCGCGATTGGGATCGGGGCTGTTGGCTTCGTTGTTGCAAATTGTCTGGGTCCTCGGCGGTTTCCTGGTTTAGGCTCGGGCGATTCCCAAATCTAGGAATTTTCCGGTAGCACGGCTCCCAGGGAAATCCGGGTTAGTGGAAGGCGGCGCGGCCGGCGTCGCGGACCGCGCTTACGACTTCGGGGCGGAAGCGCTCCGTTAATGCTTTGTCGCCGAATTGGCGGTAGAATTTGCGGCGGTCCTCCACGCCCATGAGGTCGCGGAGAATCATGATCTTCTGGCCCAGTTGCGCGGTGGGCGGGATCACCTCTTCTTCCTGGGGCGTCAAATGGACGGCGCGGTAGAAGGCCGCTGTCTGGAGTTCGCGGAGCGCCTGGAGAGAACGGTAGACAAGCATCTCGGCGGCAGCGCGATGGCGCATGAGAGCGTGGATCTTCGGCGCGCAGTCCGGGCGGATGAAAGGGTCGTCCGCATGACCGACGGCCATTTCGTCGAGCAGGGCGCGGACCTTGCGGAGACGCCAGGCGCCGTCGATGAACTGGTGGAAAGCCTCCTCCTGCATGGGGTCGACCGGAAACAGGTCGGCGCGCATTTCGGCGATGAAGACTTCAAAGGCTTCGATCTCCTCGTCGGCGACGACGAGCACGCCGAGGGTGAGTCCGTGCTGGAAACTGTTGCGGGACGACCGGGCCTTGCCCGCGTCGGTGCGGGGGCCGGTGGATTGCTGTGCGTTCGCCTGGTTGGCGAGAATTTGAGCGGCGGTGGCCATATTACTTTCCTTTCTGTGCCGCACGGATCGCGGCGAGTTCAGCGTCGATATCGTTCAGTGTGTTGTCGAAAGCCATCACCGGCATGAACAGGGCGGGGCGGGGCAGCGGAATGCGAGTTGGGTCGGCCAATGGGTAGGCCGCGGCCGTTTGGCGGAGGCCTTCGTCGATGCGGATCTGTTGATTGGCCCGGGTGGTCTGGAGGCGCTTGAACTCTTTTCGGGCGCGATTCCAGTTGCGGGAGGCGCGGCTGTAAACGGCGGCGAGGGTGGGCTCGGCGGCGACCTGATCGGCGTTGTGACGGACGCGGGCGAGTTCCCAGGAGGCGTAGGCGATTTCACTGGCGAACCAGCGTTCGAGAGCGGTGGCAGGACGCAGTTCGGCTTCCACCCTGTTTACCAGGGTGGCGAGAGGTTCAGGCATGGCGGATTCCTTTCCGGCTTGGGTGGCCGGAGGTCCCTCTCCGGTGTGCAGGGGGAGGGGCGAGGCCCTCACTCTAATTCCATTCTACCAATTCTGTCCAGTTTTTCGGCTTTTCGGGAGGGCGGGCCAGGGCTTGTTTTTGTATTGGAATGAAGTAGTTACGGATTCTTTTCAAGTGTTGTGACTGAGTTCTTCGCAGGGGGTAAATTATGCTGTCGCGAACCGCACCACGTCGGCGGTTAGGCGCGCGAGGAAGGTGTCGCGGTCGGTGAGTGTTTCCTCAACGTGGGGCGGGGGGAGGTGCATGAAGGAGAAGTGGCTGGCGCCGTCCTCGATGCGCAGATCGACGGGGACCCGGGGGTGCAGCGCCTGGTGGAGGAGTTGGGCTTGGGCGGGCGGGGTGACCGTGTCCTTCGTGCCGGCCCAGGCTTGGATGGGGATTCGCACTGCGTCGAGCGCGGCTGGGGCCCGGAAGAAGCCGGTGGCCGGGGTGAGGAGAATGAGGCGTTGCAGGCGCTGGTCGGGAGGGATGGCGAGTGGGCGGCCGGGACCCAGCCACGCCTGGGCTCCCGCCATGGCGAGGAGTATGGTGGTGCCGATGGAATGTCCGACGCCGATGACGGGGGATTTTGCGGGGGCGATTGCGTCCAGCGCGAGGCGGAGGCGGCGGGCGCGGAGGAGGAGGTCGGGCTCGGTTACGTTGGGGGAGAGAAGGCGGTCGAAGTGGGGGGCGATGACGGTTAGGCCGTGGTCGGCGAGGGCGGTTAGTAGGGGGAGGTGGCGCTCCGGGTTTCCGCCGCCACCGACGGCGAAAAGGGCGAAGCGGTGGGGATTGGGGGACTCCAGGAGTGTTGCTTCGAAGGGGGTGGAACCGTCGAGGAGGGAGAGGCGGGCCATTGTCTCATGCTACCGAAACCCCTCCACCACAAATACATCGCTCCATGCCTGGTCCAACCGCGACCACACCAACCACTCCTCCCCCGCGCTGACTGTCATCCCGCTATCGAAAGTCACCGGCATCTTCGTCAACCCGATCACATCCCGCAGCGCCCGGGTCGCCAGGTCCATCCGCCGGAGCACCCGGTCCTCCTCCGCCACAAAGAACACCCCGCTCGCCGAGATCGCCCACTGTCCCCACATATTCGCCCCCGGCTCCTCGGTCATTTTCTCCTCGCCACCGCCCCCCACCGGCATGCGCCACACCCCGCCCTCTCCGCGCCGCACAAAGTACAACCACTTCCCGTCCCAAGACTCCGTCGCATTAAACGCCCCGCGCCCCGCCACCCGTTGCGCCTCCGCCCCGTCCCCGCGCATCTTCCAGACTTCCCACATCCCCCCGCGGTCCGTCGAAAAATAGATCCACTTCCCGTCCCGCGAATACGACGGCAACACGGCATTCGCCGCGGCGTCCGTCAACGCCTTCGCCGCCCCGCCCGCGCTCGGAATCACAAAGATCTGGCCTCGCTCTTTCGGCCGGGAATCAAACGCCAGCCACGCCCCATCGGGCGACCATGCCGGGCTCCCGGTGGTGGGCCCGTTCATCGCCGTCAGTTGACGCGCCTCGGTCCCATTCGCCCGCCCGACCCACACTTCGTTCACGCCGCTCCGCGCGCTGCGCCACGCCAACCGCTGCCCATCCGCAGAGAGCCTCGGGCTGGTGTCCAACGCCACCGCGTCGGTCACTTGCCGGGCCTCCGCCGTGCCTGTCACCGTCCCCTTCGCGCCGGGCCTCACCCCCCACAGGTTCGTATCCGATAGCCGGGAAACATACGCCAAGCGGTCGCCAGACTTCGTGAGCGACGGCGAAATCGGCCCCACGCCCGCCTCCGGGATCCGCTCCAGCCGTCCCTGGTCCAGGTCCACACGCCACAAGCTCCGCTGTTCCGCCCCCCGCTGTAACGATGCAATCAGCTGTCCCCGCGGTGTCCAGCACACCCCCTCCACCACTCGACTCTCAAACGTCGCCCGCCGCGGCTCCCCGCCGCTCATACTGCCGACGTACAAATCCTGCGCCGATGACTCCACCGCCCGGCTGAACACAAAGCGCCGGCCGTCGGGGCTCACCCGCGGATTCGTGTCCCCATGGGTTCCCCGCGGCGGTGTCGTCAACTGGCGTTTCCGGCCATCCTGCACATCAATATGAAAAATCGCCAACGGCGACGAGGCATCGTCCCGGTCCCCCGCCAGGATTCCCTTCCCGTCCGGCGTCCAGTCAATGGCACCCCGCGCGGCCACTTCCGCCACCCGCCGTTCCTCCGGCCGTTCCCCCGTGCTGACCACGAGAATTGAGAACCGGCCCCGCTCCTGCTGCCGCAAGAAGGCAATCGATCGCCCATCGGGCGACCATGCCGGTTCAAAATCCGGCTGCGCCCCCGACGTCAACAGCCGTTCGGCGCCTCCACGCACCGGACGCACGCGAATCGTCGAGCGCGATGCGGCATCATGCGAATACGCCAGAAAGGCCCCATCCGGCGAAAACACCGGCGATCGCGAAAAGCCACTCTGCGACGTCACCACCCGAGGCGTCCCCG
>CAMATG010000609.1 GCA_945860645.1 Candidatus Sulfopaludibacter sp. SbA3
CTCTCGCTCACCGAGCCCAGCTTTCTACAAAACCCCTCCCGCGCGCAAAAACTACTCAAAACCTTCCGCAACCGCCTCTAAAACGCCACGCGCCGGTCCGTGAACGCCACCGGATTCCCCCGGATCGCCCGTACCAGATACTGCAAACCCGCCATCCCCTCCGCCTCCCACCGCCCGCGCTCTTCGTCCGTCAATACAACCGCCCACTCAAAAATCCCCACCGTCCCACACACCACCACCAGCACCAATCGCTCCCCATCCCGATACAGCGTGTACTCCCAGGCCCCCTCTGCCAATTTCTCCATCTCCGTAGTCTACCCTTGACGCGCCCCCCACAAACAAACTAGCCTTGCCCCATGATCCGCGTTCACGAACTCGTCAAAACCTACGGCGAATTTCGCGCGGTCGACAACATCTCCTTCACCGTGCCCCCCGGTGAAATCTTCGCCTTCCTCGGCCCCAATGGCGCCGGCAAGACGACGACAATTAAGATGTTGACGACGCTCCTCAAACCCACCTCCGGCTCGCTCACCCTCGACGGCCTCAGCCCCGCCACCCACCAAACCGAAGTCCGCAAACGCTTCGGCATCGTCTTCCAGGACCCCAGTCTCGACGGCGACCTCACCGCGTACGAAAACATGGACATCCACGGTGTCCTCTACGCCGTCCCCGCCCGCCTCCGCGCCGAACGCATCGAATCGCTCCTCAAACTCTTCGAGCTCTGGGACCGCCGCGACGGCTTCGTCAAAACCTTCTCCGGCGGCATGAAGCGGCGCCTCGAAATCGCCCGCGGCTTCCTCCACACGCCCAAAATTCTCTTCCTCGACGAACCCACCCTCGGCCTCGATCCCCAAAGCCGAAACCAACTCTGGGGCCACGTCAAAAACCTCAACGAAGCCGAAAAAACCACCGTCTTCCTCACCACCCATTACATGGATGAAGCCGAGCGCGTCGCCCACCGCATCGCCATCATCGACCACGGTAAAATCGTCGCCCAGGGCACACCGGACGAACTGAAAGCCCAAACCAAAACCGATTCGCTCGAAGCCGCCTTCCTTTCCCTCACCGGCAACTCCATTCGCGACGAATCCGCCAACGCCGGCGCCGACAACCTGCGCCAGTTCACCCAGATGTGGAGACGATAACCCCGCCATGCACGCCATCCACGCCATGTGGCTCCGCGAAGTGAAGCGCTACCTGCGCTCCCGCGTCCAGATCATCGCCTCCCTCGCCCAGCCCATGATGTACCTCCTCATCCTCGGCTTCGGCCTCAGCCCCGTCTTCCAACAGGCCGGCCAGGGCAACTACATCCAGTTCGTCGCCCCCGGCGTCGTCGGCATGAGCGTGCTTTTCTCCTCCGTCTTATCCGGCGTCGGCCTGCTCTTCGACCGCCAGTTCGGCTTCTTAAAAGAAACCCTCGTCGCCCCCGTCCCGCGCGCGTTCATCATGATCGGACGCACCCTCGGCAGCGCCACCAACGCCGTCCTCCAGGGCACGCTCGTGCTGACGGTCTGCATTATCGCCGGCTTCCGCCCCGCCAGCCTCGCCCAGCTCCCGTTGGCTTTCGGATTTATGATCCTAATCGCCATCGTCTTCGCCGCCCTCGGCACCGCCATGGGCTCCGTACTCAAGGACATGCAGGGCTTCCAGATCATCATGAACTTCATCGTCATGCCGATCTTCTTCCTCTCCGGCGCCCTCTTTCCGTTAACCAACCTCCCGCCGGTCCTGCAAATCCTCACCAGCATCGACCCGCTCTCCTACGGCATCGACGGCCTCCGCACCGAGCTCATCAACAGCTCCCACTTCGGCGCCTCACTCGATTTCACCGTCCTCGTCATCGCCGCCGTGGCGTTCATCTCCCTCGGCAGCTATCTTTTCTCAAAGATCGAAATTTAGCCACCGCTGCCCGCGGTAATCGTACAACTGGCACCGCCGGCAGTTCGCCCAATACGTCCGCCACCGGAACCGCTCCACCGGAACCTGCTCCGGGAACATCTCCTCCAGCGCCACCTGCGCCTCCGGCAACCGGAACAGCGGAATCTTCACGTCCACGTGATGCGCCCCGTGTTCCATAATGTTCCGCAACAGCCACCCCAGCGGACGCGGAAACTCCACGTGCACGGTGTTCTCAATCTGCGCCATCAGCGGGTCCCACCGCCGCCGGTCGTCGAACCACACCACGTCCGGATGCGTGTGGTGCTGGTAGGTCGCAAACCCCATCAGGTTCAGCCACAACACCTGCGGCACAACCACCGCCCACAACGGATCTCCGCCCGCCCACCAAACCGCCGCCGCCAACCCGCCCATGTACCCCGCCACCAGCATCGAGTCCCACACATACGCCCACCGCCGCCCAATATCACCGCCAAACAGCAACCGCTTCCACCAAACCTCCACCGCATAGCAAAGCCCCGGCCCCAGCGGATGCCGGTAGGCCCGTTCCAGCACGCGCCGCCACCGCGGCAACGCCGCATATTCCGCCCGCGTCAACGGCGCATAAACATAGTCTTTCCCCCGCAAGTTCGTAAACCCGTGGTGCAGCGTATTGTGTCCCAACTCCCAACCGGAAAACGGCGTCAACGAGGGCAAAAACGCCAGCCGTCCCAGCAGTTGATTCATCCACCGCCGCCGGTAGCCCGACCCGTGGCAGGCATCGTGTCCCAATATAAACAGCCGCCCGATCGCCGCCGCGTTCACCACCGCCAACACCGCCACCACCCACGCATTCCCGGCCATCACCATCCCCGCCAGCGAGGCCCCATACAAACTCAAATCACACACCAGCGCCCACAGGGCCGCGCCATCGCGCGGCCCCCGGTACTCGGCCAATCGCTCCACCACCGCCTGCCGGCTCGGCGGAGCCATCGTCTCAACCACGGCGCACCACTTCCAGAAACACGATGTTATCTTCGTGCTCGGTGAACACCCGCTTCCGCGCCACCAACTCCGCCGGCAACGAGTCGGCCAGCGACATCATCTCCGCTTCGTCGCGATAGATCAGCCACCAGTCCATCAACGCTTCCATGTACGCGCGGTCGTCAATCCCGGGCTTGAAGTTGGCCACCCACACCTTCCCGCCCGGCTCCAACAGGTTGAACAGCTCCTCCAGCAGCCGCTGCCCCCACTTCTCGTTCAAGTAGTCGTACAGCCCCGCCGCGTACACGAAGTCAAACTTGCCCAGCGTGGCACCCCGCGCAATCACGGTCTTCACGGACCCCTCGCGCACCTCCACGCCAAACCGGCCCACGTCGCCGGAAACCACCGCCAGGCTCTCCGGATCCTGATCGATCGCCAGGAACCGGCCCAATTCCCCGGCCTGCACCGCGCGGCTCATCAGCGCTTCCCGCAGGTGCCCGCAGGCCATGGAAAACACAGCCGGCCGCGCCTTCCGCCGCGCCAGCGCATCGATCTCGGCCGCCAGCAGCGCGGCCCGGTTCCGCACGGCCCGCGGCGCGTTGGCATTGGTGGTGAACTGCATTGCCGCCCGCGTCATCGGCGGCACTTCGTCCAGGTCAGCCTGCCGCGAAGGGTGCTGATAGATGTAGTCCAGCATCACCGCGTCGCCGGCGTAACCGCGAGGCTTCGCATTGGCGCGCCGCACGAAGGGATCCTGCAGCGCCATCGGATAAACCGGCTGCTGCCGCACCTGTTCGTCCACAATGCGCCGCCATTCGTCCTCCGACGAGCACCGCTGCCGGATATCGGTCAGCAGATCCCGCAACCGGCGCGCCGCCATCGGCGCCGTCGCCACGTCGCCGTCGACAAAGGAAGCAAAGGCCTTGGAAAGCTCGTCCTCGCAGGAACGAAACGGAAGGAAGGAAGGGGATAAAACCGCAGTTGAAGTAGCCATTCTGAATTGGGTAGCGAAACCCGGAGAAATTCAGTGACATAGTTTTTTCCTATGTCGAAAAAAGCCATTGCCGCGGCGAATCCAACTCCCCAAAAGCGGAAGGCGGGTGGCGGGCCTCGCGCCCGCCACCCGCCTTCCGCGTCCAGAACAGGTCCCTACTACTTGGGCAACGCGCAGTGATCGTCTGCCGGATTCGGGCAGAGTAACGCAACCAAGCGTCCATCCGCCGGCCGCGGAAACTCCTGCTTCACACCGTCCATCACAAATTCGATCTTTTCCAACGAGATCGGGTTTTGCTGCGCATCAACACTCGCCGAGAGTTGAAATTCATTCGAAGCATTCTGCTGAAACACCTGCGTCGGAGATATCATAAACAGCCCAGCCTTCCCGCTCTTGCTCCAGTGCAATTGCAGTGTCCCCCCGCCGGTCATATACGCCGTCACCGTCTTCGGGCTGATTTTGTTCTCCTTACACTCAACAGGAGCTGACTTGCTGTCCTTGCACTTCGCCAGGGCAAGCGTTCCACCCTTTGCGGCCGTGTACACTTCGACCCGCTTCATCGATGGCGCATTCCCGCGAATGAA
>CAMATG010000610.1 GCA_945860645.1 Candidatus Sulfopaludibacter sp. SbA3
GCCGCGGTGGCCGAGGTGACCTTGCCGAAGGCGGAAGAAGCGAAGTTACCTTGCGGGTTCCCCATGTTGACATGGTTCCCCACGTTGAACATTTCCGTCCGGAACTGGAGGAAGTTCGAGTCCTGTTTGAACTTGAAATCCTTCTGGAAGGAGACGTCCCAGGTTTGGCGTCCGTCGGCCTCTGTGATGAAGGATCCGGCGTTGCCGTAGGTGTAGATGGGCTGGAGTTGGAAGGCCGAGGTATCGAACCACGGGATGTCCACGTTCCGGTTGCCACCGTTGTTGGGGTTGCGGACTACGTTGGGACGCTGCTGTGAGCGGCCGACGTTGGCGCGATCCTGGCCGACGACCACGTTGAACGGAGCGCCGGTCTGCAGGCGAGTGATGCCTTCTACGGACCAGCCGCCGAGAATGAAATTCGTCGCACGGTTCCAACCGGCACCGAATTGTTTGCCTTTGCCGAACGGCAATTCGTAGACGTAGGACGCCTGGAAAATATGGCGCAAGTCGATGGAGGAGCGGCCCCAATCGGCGCGGCGATCATACTGGTTCTGCGCGCGGGATTCGGCGAGGGAGGACTGGTTGTCGAGCGCCTTGCCCCAGGTGTAATTGACCTGGAACTGCAAGCCGCGGCTGAAGCGTTTGACGGCGTTGGCGCGGAAGGAGTTGTAGGAAGAGGCGAAGACGTTGTAGCCGGCATCGAGTTCGCCGAATTCGGGCATCAGGCGGCGCGGATTGACCGGGCCCGGTCCGGGGACGGGGGCCGTATTGAGTGCGCTGTAACCGATCTGGCGTTTGTTGGCGTTGCCGACGTAGCCGATGTCGACAGCGAGGTCATTCATCAGCTGGTGCTGAATGGTGAAGTTCCATTGCTGCGAGTATGGCGTGCGGTTTTCCGGATTCTGCGACCAGCCACCGATGGAGACGGAGCCGACGCGGGGCGGATCGGTGATGAGCAAATCGGGCAAGGTGCCGGTGTTGGCGGTGAAGAGTTCCTGTGGCGTGTAGGGCCAGAACTTGCGGAGATCCTGGAGCTCTTGGACGAAGGTGGAATTGTAGAAGATGCCATACGCGGAGCGGATGACGGTCTTCGAATTCACCTGGTAGGAGAGTCCGACGCGAGGCGCAAAGTCGCGATAGTTGGAGCGCTTCAGCGAGCGGCCGTAACCGAGCTGGTTGGCTGGATCGTTCGCTTTTCCGGTGGCCGGATTGACCGCCGGATTGGTGGTTGCCCACATGAGGTTTCCGGTGTACTTTCCGGTCTTTTCGTCACGGGTGACCAGCAGGTTGCCGAGGCGGTCGGTGGTGTCGTAGGGCGGGTTGGCGAACTCCCAGCGGAGGCCGATGTTGACGGTCAGCTTGTTGTTGACGCGCCAGTCGTCCTGGACGAAGGCCTGGGAGGCGGTGACATGGGCATCGGTAAGGGTGTTGCCGCTGCTGCGCCGGATTTCCGTGGGCGTGCCGAGGAGCATGGTGGCGAAGGAGTGGCCGGAATTGTTGTCGGAGAACAGCGAGGTGAGGCGGCGGTCGAAATCGCCGTTGCCGTTCATGGGGTTGGAGGTGTTGGTGTTGAAGATGCGCTTGGTGATGTTGGCACCGAACTTGAGGTTGTGACGGCCAACGGTCTTGGAGAGGTTGGCGACAAACTGGTTGATCTTGTCGCCGGTGATGCCACCGCCGCCGCCAACGGAGAATTCGCCAACAGCGTTCAGGGTGGGGATGGGGTCATACAAGACTTCGCGTTGGTACATCTTGATGCCCGTCTTGTCGAGGAAGTCACCGCGAGTGATGGCGGTGTTCAACGTGCCCCCCGGAATCGTGGGCTTGTTGTAGCCATACTTCACGTCGAGAACCGTGGTGGCGCTGAAGATGTGGGTCCAGCCGCCGGCAACGTTTTCCACGTCGAAGCGGTTTTCCGCGTAAAGATTGGGGTTGGCGTTCGGGACGACTTCGCCGACGCGTTGGCGAAGGTAGCGGATGTTGACAATGTCCTTGGAGGAGAAGTTGTGATCTCCGCGGAGGACGATGGCGTCGCGGTCATTGCTGCGGCCCGCGGTGTTGATGTAGTTGTTGTTCAGGCCGGTTCCGAAGTTGGGCAGCGGCAACAGGGTGTCGACGAAGAACTTCATGGCGGGGCTGATGCGGGCAGCCGGGATGCGATTGCCGGGGAAGGCATCGCGGACAATGCTTCCCTGGGCATTCAGGCGGCCGGAGAAGGGATCGAAGATGGTGCGGGGCTGTTGGGAGAAGTCGCCAGCGCGCTGCGCAGCCACGGGGACCGTGGTGTTGGCGGTGCCGCCGCGGCGGAGGCGGAAGCCTTCCCAGCTGGCGAACCAGAACGTCTTATCCCGGCCGTTGTAGACCTTGGGCAGGACGAGCGGGCCGCCGATGGAGACGCCGTACTGATTCTGCCTGAAGGGTACTTTGCCGGTGCCCTGGCGGTTGGCGAAGAAGTCATTGGCATCGAGCTTGTCGTTGCGAAGGAATTCGTAGGCCGAGCCGTGGAGGTCGCGCGTGCCGGACTTGGTGGCGATGTTGACGTTGGCGCCGGAGGAGCGGCCGAATTCGGCGGAGGTGTTGTTGAGAACGCGGAATTCCTGGATGGAGTCCATGGGTGGCGAGGCACCCGGGGAGTTCATCATCTGGAAGTTGTTGTCGACACCGTCGACGGTGTAGTTGTTGTCCTGACGGCGCTGGCCGTTGACGGAGATGAGCTGGGTGCCGGAGAAGGTACCCTGGCTCTGAGATCCGCCCTGGTCGCTGGTGCCGGGCATCAACATGATGAGGCGGGTGTAGTTGCGACCATTCACGGGGAGGCGCGCGAGTTCCTGGCCGGTGACGGTGCCGCCGACGGAGGCTTCCTGCGTCTGCAGGATGGCGGCGGTGGCGGTGACTTCGACGCTTTCGCTGACCTGGCCTACTTCGAGGGTGAAGTCGACTTTCACAGTGGAGGCGAGTTCGAGAATGACTTCGGGGACGATCTTGGTCTTGAAGCCGGGGTGGGTGGCGGAGAGTTCGTATCGGCCCGGGTTAAGCGGGAAGATGCGATAGCTGCCGGTGGTGTCGGTGGTAACGGTACGGCTAACGCCCGTGCCTTTGTCCTTCACGGTGATGACGGATCCGGCTACGACACTGGACTGACCATCCATGACGGAGCCGACGATGGTTGAGTTGGTGGTTTGTGCAACGAGACTGCTTGCAAGCAAGCTGAGTCCGATAAAAAAGCGTGAGAAGCCCGAAAAGCGACTAGGTTTCAAACGGTGATCCCCTGACATGAAATTGCCTTGCGGCTCAGGGGATTATTTCACATTTCAGAGGGTGGTAATACTAGAACGAATGCGTATGAGTGTATGGGTTTTCGTGTGGCTGGGGGCTGCGGCGATTCTGGCCGGGCAGGGGATGGCGACGCAGGGCGCGGCGGCGGCGGCGCGGATGAAGGCGAGCGGGCGGCCGTTTGCGGTGAAGTTGGTTGACGTGGCGGCGCAGGCGGGGCTGCGGGCGCGGTTCGTGAGCGGCGGGGAGACGGTGAAGAAGTACATTGTGGAGGCGAATGGGAACGGGGTGGCGTTTGTCGATTACGACAACGACGGGTGGGACGATGTGTTCCTGGTGAACGGGACGCGGTTCGGCGGCGGGAGTGCGGGCGGGAATTATTTGTTCCGGAATGAGAAGGGGCGGTTTGTGGATGTGACGAAGGCGGCGGGGATGGAACGGGTGGGATGGGGGAACGGGGCGTGCGTGGGGGATGTGGACCGGGATGGGTTTGACGATGTGTTTGTGACGTATTGGGGGGCGAACGTTTTGTTCCGGAATACGGGAAAAGGCGGGTTTCGGGCGGTGGCGTTGGCGGACAAGGGGGAGTGGAGCACGGGGTGTTCGTTTGTGGATTATGACCGGGATGGGGTGTTGGATTTAGTGGTGTCGCGGTACTTGGGGTTTGACTTGGCGAAGGTGCCGCTGCCGGGCGCGGCGGCGAATTGCCAGTGGAAAGGGGCACCGGTTTTTTGCGGGCCGCGGGGGCTGCCGTTCGGTGGGTTGACGCTGTACAAAGGCAAGGGGGATGGGACGTTTTCGGAGGTGCTGCGGCGGGAGGGGTTTTATGGATTTACGGCGGTGGCGGTGGATCTGAACGAGGACGGATGGGCGGATATTTATGTGGCGAGTGATTCGTCGCCGAGTGTGTTGCTGCGGAACAATGGCGATGGGACGTTTGCGGAGTTGGGCGCGGAGACCGGCGTGGCGTTTAACGAGCATGGGTATGAGCAGGGGGGGATGGGCGTGGCTGTTGGGGACTTTGATAACGACGGGCGGCTGGATTTGATGAAGACGAATTTCGCGGGGGATTATCCGAATTTGTACCGGAATATTGGCGGGGGAATTTTTGAGGACGTGGTGATGAAGGCGGGGTTGGCGGTGAATCCGCAGTAC
>CAMATG010000611.1 GCA_945860645.1 Candidatus Sulfopaludibacter sp. SbA3
GGGATTGGGTGGGATGGTAAGCGGGGGTATGCTACTTCCATGGATAGACGTGCGTTTCTAGCTGGGTCGGCGGCGGTGATGGCGGCGGGGACCGTGAACAAGCGGGACCGGATGATGCAGTGGCTGGCGGGGAAGCCGGAGGCGGGGTATACGCCGGCGGCGTTCTTCCTGCACTTCGGGGCGGAGTACAAGAACGGGTCCGCGGCGGCGCGGCGGCACATGGAGTTCTTTCGGCAGACGGATATGGACTTTGTGAAGATCCAGTTTGAGCAAACGTATGCGCGGCAGGAGTTATTGCAGAAGCCGGCGGATTGGGCGAAGCTGACGTTGCGGAAGTTGGATTTTTACGAGCCCCTATTGGCTACGGTGCGGGAGTTGGTGAAGGATTCCAAACGCGATTCGCTGATCTTGATGACGCTCTATTCGCCGTTTATGTGCGCGGGACATTGCGCGACGGCGCCGTTGTTGGTGAAGCATTTGGAGGAGAATCCGGAGGCGGTGAAGAAGGGGTTAGAGATTCTGACGGAGAGTCAGATGTTGTTTGTACGGGCTTGTATCAAGGCCGGGGTGGATGGATTCTATATGTCGACGCAGGGGTCGGAGGCGAAGCGGTTTTCGAGTCCGAAGATTTTCGGCGAGTATATTAAGCCGTTTGATCTGGCGTCGATGAAGGAGATTCAGAAGGCTTGCGCGTTCAATATTCTGCATGTGTGCGACTATGTGGCGCCGTATGCGAATTACGATGCCGTGTATGACTATCCGGGGCATGTGATCAACTGCAATGCGAAGTTGACGGGGCGGGAATTATCGATTGCAGAGGTTGCGAAGTTGTTTAAGCGGCCGTTTATGGGTGGGATGGATCGGCATGGAATTATCGCCAAGGGGAGTGTGGCGGAGATGGAAGCGGAGATCCGGCGGGTGGTGAAGGCGGCTCCGCGGCAGTTTATTTTGGGCGCGGATTGTACGGTGGCGGGGGAGACGGACTGGGCGCGGTTGCGGCAGGCGATTGGGGTGGCGCACCGGGTGGGGTGAGGGGGGAGAGACGGTTTTCGCGGCTCCCGGAAAAAGGGGACAAGCTACTGACCTTTGTGTTCCAGGGGTGCCAGGCTCCGGGTCCGCATTTTCGTGTTTGCGCGGGAGTCTGGCTGTTCGGAGCCAGGCACCTAGCGCGCGGCGGTGTCGCGTTGGGCGGACCAGAGGATGGCGTTTTTGACGAGGCGCTGCCAGTTGGGATTCAAGTGGGCTTGCTTGTCGTGGCCGCCTTGGAGGACGACGACGCGGTTCGTCTTTGAGGGCCCGAGCCAGGCGATGGGGCCATCGCCTTTTTCGTGTTTTGTGGTGACGAGCAGGTCCAGATTCTTGGCGAACCACATGCCTTTGTAGGTCTCGTCGTGGATATGGAAGTTGTCGGTTCCCGATGTCACGGGGTGCTTCTTGACCACTTGCATGTCGAGTTCGAGATCGTGGAAGAACGTCGACGGCGGGAGGCCGCGGCTGGGGGTGTTCAGATAGCGGGCGCCGACGACTTCGTCGCCCCACCACTCCCAGTCCTCGAAGCTGCAGATGGCGTGGTGGAGAACGACGAGGCCTTTGCCGGATTCGACGTAGGCCTTTAGCCATTCACGGGTCTTGGGGTCCGACACCTTGGTCATGTCGTAGAGGACCAGGACGTCGATGTTCTTTGGGTTGCCCTGGTAGGCCTTGGGGTGCGGTTCGACGGAGACCGCCATGCGCGGTTCGTTGATGAAGGGGAGGTAGAACTCGGGGTCGTGGTTGTGGCCACCGGTGACGAGGCGGACGCGGACCGGGTCGGCTGCGTGGAGCGCTAGCGCGAAGAGCAGCGCGACGGTTAACTTCACTTTTTGCCGCCGGGGACGAGGATCTGATCGACACCGGGGCGGATGCCGTAGGTGGGGGGGAGGGTTCTGTAATCGACGCCCATTCGCCCGTTCCAATCCCACATGACGGCCCCGCTTTTGAGCGTCAATTCGCAGAAGAGGCGTTCCTTGCCGATGACCTTTCCGGTGTTGTTGTCCCAGTAGCCGAACTCGCCTTTCATGACGCCGAGGAGGGCGATGTCGGCGATGGCGCCGACGGCTAGGTGGCCGAGTTCGGGGTGCTTGATGACTTCGGCGGGGGTGGACGTGGTGGCGCGGATGGCTTCTTTGAGGGGCAGGCCGAGGGCCATGAGTTTCGACATGAGGGCGGGGAGGTCCATGAAGGCGCCGTTCATGGATCCGTTGTGGAGATCGGAGGAGATGGTGTCGGGATAGAAGCCGTTTTTGATGGACCCGGCGGCGTTGCGGAGGACGAAGCTACCGCCGCCGTGGCCGACGTCGAAGCGGACGCCGCGTTTGCGGGCTTCGAGGAGGTAGGGGTAGAGCTTGCCTTGTTCGTCGACGTAGGGGACGGGGCCGCGGTACATGTGGGTGGAGATGTCGCCGGGGCGGAGATGTTCGTTGACGAGCTTGTAATAGGGGCGCTGGGGGAGGAAGTAGCCGAAGTCGACCATGACGGGGATGTTGGCTTTGGTGCCGGCGGCGACGGCGAGGTCGACCGATTCCCAGTCGGGGGCCTGGTAGTGGGCGGACTTGACGCCGACGATCACATCTTTGTGTTTGGCGGCGAGCTTGGCGACGGCGTCGGGATCGAAGTCGTGTTGTTCGGTGGCATCGGAGATCATGCCGAAGCCGGCGATGTTGACGAGGGCGAAGACGCGGGTCTTGGAGCGGTCGATGACGGTGGTGCGGAACTGTTCGAAGTTGCGCCAGCCGGAGGAGCCGGCGTCGACCATGGTGGTGACGCCGGTGCGGAAGGAGAAGGCGTCGGGCTGGACGGAGTTGTCGCCGGCCCAGGCGTTGGGGATGGCGGAATTGTAGAAGACGTGGACGTGGAGGTCGATCATGCCGGGGGCGACGAGCAGGCCGGCGGCGTCGATGGACTTTTTGGCGCGGTTGGCGGGGATATTCGGCTCGATGGCGGCGATGAGGCCGTTGCGGATGGCGACGTCGAATTGGCCGTCGCGGTTGTTGCGGGGGTCGATGAGGCGGCCGCCGCGGATTACGAGGTCAAAATCCTGGGTCCAGGCGGGGAGGGAGGTTAAGAGGACAAGCAGCAGTCCGAATCGCATTGGGGTATTGTATCGACCCGGGGCTATAAATTGCGATAATACGAGACATGGTCAATATCACTCCTGCTCCGGTCGAAGTCTCCGAGGCCGTTAAAGCGAAAGTAGCTCAGGCGCGTCAGGCGTTTCGGAGCCAGAATGGTGTCCAGCTCGTGCAGGGCGAGGCGGAGGGCGACATTTTGAAGTATGCCCGCGGCGGGATTTATGGGTTTACGTATGCGCCGCAGACGCTGGATTGCGGGTTGTTCGCGAAGAACCCGTATTTGAGCTTCGAGATGCACAAGCAGGCGGACAATTCGATATTTCTGCTGGTGGTGGTGACGCCGGAGATGAAGGCGAAGATTGAAGGGGCGTCGGGGCCGGTGGAGATTGCGATTTATCCGGACGCGTATCAGACGGCGTCGGAGTTGATGGCGCTGCCGTATGGGAAATTGCAGCATTTGAAAGCGCCGAACCGGGACGAGGGGAATAAGGTGAAGGGGTTCTATCAGGGATAGTGGTTGTTAGCGAGTGGTTCCGCGTTTGTTGCCGGACTGATTTTGTTGGGGTTCGGCCCGCGAAGTACGCTTTGTTTGTGGCGGGGCTGCTATAGGCGCTACCTTTCGACTCGGGTTGTTTTACCATGCCCTATTTCGGTACGGAGATACGTTGTTTTCCCAGCAGGATGTGAAAAGCTGCCCGGCGCCGCCGCCGGGCAGATGGAGACACCGCTTTACTCAAGTACCAATTGATCGGCGACTCTCAGGCACTCTTCGCGCGAGGGGCTCATCATAGCGAAGACTCTTTCTTTTGTCCCAAAGAACAACGTGACACGCTCAATGCCGCCGCGATCCTCGTTGGACTCCTCCACCAACATCCCGTAACCCCATCGCAGGCGTACTTCCTCGATCTTCGCGGCTTCGTCCGCCGGAATGCCAAGCAGCAGGGATGGCTGAGCCGCAAATCGTCTTGCCACCGCACGAGACTCCCACCATGACAAGCCGACACTCCGGAGAGCTGTTTCGGCGAACCGGTCAAGCGCCAATCCCGCGGGCAGAAACAACTGGGCGGGCTTAGCCTGGAGAATTTGGATCTCGCCAGGGTAGTTGGCGGTCACAATGGGTCCGATCGAAGCGCGTATCGTCATCCCGTTCCACTGTTCCGGGACTACGACGTCCGACGCTCCCGCACGTCCCAGGGCTGCTTTCAGTTCGGCCGTGTGAACTGTCTGCTCGAATGTCATTGCTCCAACGACCGCCAGCGAGGGCGTGCCAGGCCAAGCCGCGGCCGACGGCAGCAGCGGCCGGAATCCGGCCTC
>CAMATG010000612.1 GCA_945860645.1 Candidatus Sulfopaludibacter sp. SbA3
CTCGTACACCCCGGCGTTGTTCACCTGAATGTCCACCGGTCCAAAGGCCTCCCGCGCGGCACGGAACAATGCCGCCACCTCGTCCCGCTTGGCGACATTCGCCTTCACCGCGATCGCCCGGCCACCAGCCGCAACAATAGCGTCCACCGCCGCGCTGATGGCCTAGTTCACAGCTACCGCCGCGCCCGTTCAGCGGCCAACCGCTTCGCCACCGCCGCGCCAATTCCCTTCCCGCCTCCGGAATGCAACTTAACCGAACCGTCTTTTCGATTCCGGCCGGTATGCCAGCCATACATCGTTCCGCGACGAAATGTGCGCAAACTTTCCCTTGATACGCATCGCCACCAACCCGGCCGTCTCCAGCTCCTGCAAATGGTGCTAAAGCGTCGCCTTCGACACCGTCATTTCGCCGCACAGCGTCTGGCAGGGCAGCTCCTTGCAACCGGCGATCCGCTCCAGAATCGCGAACCGCCGCGGGTCGGCCAGCGCCTTGGCAATTCGCTGAAATTCGATCGTTTCCATGTCTGGCCCTACGAAGACGTGTGATCGTGGATGATCTTCCAGCCGCCAGGCCCTTTGTGCAAAATCAGCGTAAACTGCCCGGTCGCGTCGCCCCCGCCTGCAGCCGCCCGCGTCAGGAAGAACTTACCCAGCACCATTACATAATCGGCCCCCAACGCCCGCTGTTCCATCAACTCAAACCGCAGCTTGCCCATCTTCTCCCGCGTGTCGTAGGTGCGCTTGTAACGCGCCAGCACCTCCGCCCGCCCGTGCGACAACGCCTTCCCCAGGAACGTGATCGAAGGCGAATTCTCGTAGGTTTCCACGAACGCCTCCAGGTCCCCGCGGTTCCAAGCCGCCGTCTGCGCGTCCAAAACGGACTTCGCGTCTTGCGCCCCGGCCACTAAACAAAATGCCAGCAAAATGAATTTACCCATCGATGGAGATTATACTGACTAGTTCGCATGCAAGATTTGAAACATCCGGATAACGCGACGGAACTGGCGGCGGCTTTAGGCGCTGCCGGCGCCGCCGGTCACAGTGTGGAAGCAGGCGGGCGCTTCACCAAAGCCCGCTGGGGCGGCCCCGTCGCCGACGCAAAAGCCCGCATCTCGACAGCGAATATGAAGCGCGTTCTTGAATACGAACCGCGCGATCTCACCATCTCCGTCGAAGCCGGCATGCCCTATGCCGAACTCACCTCGCTGCTAGCCGCCAACCAGCAGATGATCCCGCTCGACCCGCCCTACGCCGCCACGGCCACCATCGGCGGCGTCCTGGCCGCCAATCAATCCGGCCCCCGCCGCCGCCTCTATGGCACCGCGCGCGATCTCGTCATCGGAATCCAGTTCGCCACCATGGCCGGCAAACTCGTCCAGGCCGGCGGCATGGTCGTCAAAAACGTCGCCGGGCTCGACATGGGCAAACTCATGATCGGCAGTTGGGGCACCCTCGGCATCATCACCACCGTCAACTTCAAGCTCATCCCCAAGGACAAATTTACTCGCACCTTCCTGCAATCTTTCCCAACGGCCCAGGAAGCCATCGCCGAACGAACCCGCATTCTGCAAAGCGTTCTCCAACCAGCCGCCGTCGATCTGCTCAGCCCCGCCGCCAGCGCCCGCATCGGAAAGTCCGGCTGGCTGCTAGCCATCGGAACCGGTGGCAGCCAGGCGCTTGTCGACCGCTACTCCCGCGAACTCGCATCGTTCGAAACACTCGAAGCGGCCGCCGAACAAGCCTTCTGGCAAGCAATCGAAAACTTTTCCGAAGCCTTCCTGACCGATAACGCCAACGGCGCCATCGTCCGCGTTGCAACCCCGCTCGCCGAACTCGCCACCGCCCTGGCCTCCCACTCCGGCCCGGCCCTCGCCCGCGCCGCCAACGGCGTTGCGTACCTCTACCACCCCACCGCGCCCGCGAATCTAACAAAGCCCACCCCCAACGCGCACATCGTCATGGACGCCGGCCCCGCCACGCGCGCCGCCTCCACCCTCTGGCCCGAACCTGGTAACGATTTCCCCGTCATGGAAAAGATCAAGCAAATGCTGGACCCGCAGCATCTTCTCAACAAAGGACGTCTGTATGGCCGCATCTGATTTGACCCAAATTGGCAATAATTCCGAAGCGCCGCGGCAGGTTGATTTGGACAAGTGTGTCCACTGCGGCCTCTGCCTGAACTCCTGCCCCACCTACCGCGAACTCGGCGTCGAAATGGACTCCCCACGCGGCCGCATCTACCAGATGGCCCAGGTGGCCGAAGGCAAAGCGGAGATCAGCGACACCTACATCGAGCACATGGAGCTCTGCCTCGCCTGCCGCGGTTGCGAAAGCGCCTGCCCCAGCGGCGTCAACTACGGCCGCCTCATTGAAGCCGCCCGCGCCCACATCGACCAGAACATCCAGCGCCCCTGGCACGTCCGATTCGCGCGCGATTTCGTCTTCGGCACACTCCTCTCCTCCCGGTGGCTGCTCTCGCTCGCCGGCGCCGGCCTATTCCTCTATCAAGCCAGCGGGCTCCAAAAACTGGTCCGCTCTTCCGGCGTATTGAAATTCTTCGGCCGCCTCCACGAAATCGAAATGCTCGCGCCCTCCGCCGAAACGCCCTTTTTCTTCAGCCAAATCGGCAAGGTCTTCCCGGCCGAAGGCGAAAAGCGGTACAAGGTCGCCTTCCTCGCCGGCTGCATCGCCAACATCAGCTTCGCCCGGCTCAACGAAGCCACCGTCCGCGTCCTGCAGAAAAACGGCTGCGAAGTCCACATCCCCGAAGCCCAGAACTGCTGCGGTGCGCTCCACGTCCACGCCGGTCGCAAGGACGACGCCCGCGAGTTAGCGAAGAACAACATCGACGCCACTCTCGACGGCGACTTCGACGTCATCTTGACCAACGCCGCCGGCTGCGGCTCCACGCTCAAGGAATACGACGAACTCCTCGAACACGACGACGCCTACCGCGACAAATCCCTCGCCTTCAAAGCCAAGATGAAGGACATCAACGAATTCCTCGGCTCCATCGAAATCCGCACCCCCGCCAAGCCGCTCAACATGACCGTCACCTACCAGGACTCCTGCCACCTCTGCCATGGCCAGAAGATCCGCGTACAGCCGCGAAAAGTGCTGGCGGCTATCCCAGGTGTCACCCTGAAGGAAATGGCGCTCAGTGACCTCTGCTGCGGCTCAGCGGGCATCTACAACGTGGTGCACAACGAGATGGCTATGGGTCTGCTCAAAAACAAGATGCAGTCCGTCAACGCCACCGGCGCCGAATGCATCGTCACCGCCAACCCCGGCTGCATGATCCAACTCCAGGCCGGCGCCAAAATCCACGGCAAGGACCAACCCGTTCTCCACGTCGTCGAAGTGCTCGACCGCGCCTACCGCGGCTGATTCCGCTTCTCCCACTGCGCGCGCATCTCATCGTCCATCCGCTTCGTTAACCCGTTCGGATAGGTCTTGTACGGCCGATGCAAATCGAAGTGGTCGCGATCCGGCACGATCTCACACGCCTCCTCGCGGCCCTTCTCCGCCAGCCATCCGCAGAACATAGCGGCTGCCTCGTTCAAGTGGAAGTTGTCCAATGAACCGATCGTCAGCCGGATCTTCCCCCGCAACTTCGGCCCCAACTCGGCCCAGTTGTCCCGCACAATCCGCGAAATCTCATACTTCTGCCAATACGGCAACACCGCCTGGTCCAACGTCCCCGTCTCCCGGTCAAACACCGGGATCGGCCGCCCATCCGCCCCCCGAGGCGAAAACACCCAGTCGAACGAAGCCAATTGCCCGCCATACTCCCCCGTAACAACCTCCATCCGAGCGAACTCTTCCACCGACATCACGTCTTTCCCCTGCATCCGAACCAGATTCAACGCCGTCCCAGCCTTGGTCTTGTACGCGTTCTGCGTCGAACCCGGCGTCACATCGATCCCCGTAAAACTCCGGAAATCCATCGAGTCCGGCGATGTCGACCACGTCCCCCCAAAGAAATCCGGATACCGCACCTGCAACCACAACGAGCTCCAACCGCCCGAAGAATGTCCCGTCACAAACCGCCCCGCCGCCAACGGCGCCAAATGAAAACGCTTCTCCAAATGCGGGATCAACTCCCCCGTCAGCGCCGCCCCCCACGGCCCGTTGTTCACCGAATCGGCAAATACATGATGCCCGCCCGGACAGTTGCCGTCCAGAAACACGTGGACCGCGCGGAACGCCTCCCCCGCCTCAATCGCCGCCGAAATCCGCTCCCCCTTCGCAAACGCCTCCCGATAGTTCCCACCAAAACCATGTATGTGATACACCGTCGGCAACGCCGGCCCGTCCGCCGTGTGCCCTTTCGGCACCACCACGCCCGCCTGCATGTAAATCGGCCGCCCAAAGAATGCCGACAGCCGCGGACTTTCAAACCGCACATACTTCACCTGCTCGG
>CAMATG010000613.1 GCA_945860645.1 Candidatus Sulfopaludibacter sp. SbA3
GTTGCGTTGGAGACGGATTTGTTGGTGGCGGGGGGTGGGCTGGCGGGGGTTTGCGCGGCGATCTCGGCGGCGCGGTTGGGGTCACGGGTTGTGTTGGTGCAGGACCGGTCGCGGCTGGGTGGGAATTCTTCTTCGGAAGTGAAGATGCATGTGGTTGGTGCGAATTCGCATAAGGGCAGGGGCGGATGGCGTGAGGGTGGGTTGTTGGAAGAGCTGCGGTTGGCTGATGCGGTGAATAATCCGCAGCGGTGTTGGGAGCTTTGGGATTTGTTGCTTTATGACAAGGTGGTTTCGGAGCCGAATATCACTTTGCTGCTGGAGAGTGTGGTTTATTCGGCGAAGACGGGGAATGGGCGGATTGAGGAAGTGATGGTGCGGTGCGACAAATCGGAGCACTTGTACCGAGTGAAGGCCAAGTTGTTTATGGACTGCACGGGGGATTCGCGGCTGGGGTTGGAATCGGGCGCGGAGATGCGGACGGGGCGGGAGCGGCGGAACGAGTTTGGGGAGTCGCTGGCGCCGGAGAAACCGGATGAGGAGACGCTGGGTTCGTCGATCCTGTTCACGTCGCGGCTGTATCAGAAGCCGATGCCGTTTACGCCGCCGAAGTGGGCGCGGAAGGTGACGGCGGATACGCTGAAGTTCCGGAAGGTGACCAGTTGGGAGTATGGGTATTGGTGGGTGGAGTGGGGCGGGAGCGTGGACCCGATCCGGGATAATGAGCGGATCCGGTTTGAGTTGCTATCGATTGTGATGGGTGTTTGGGATCACATTAAGAATTCGGGCGAGCATACTTCGTCGGCGAACTGGGCGATGGATTGGGTGGGGTTCATGCCGGGCAAGCGCGGGAGCCGGCGGATTGTGGGCGACCACTTGTTGTCACAGAACGATTTGCTGAAGGGCGATTTTGCGGACGCGGTGGCGATTGGCGGCTGGCCGATGGACGATCACCCGCCGGGTGGTTTTGACCGGGCTGACTTGCCGCCGGCGGTGCAGATACGGACGCCGGAGGTGTTCAATATTCCGTTGCGGTCGTTCTATTCGAAGAACGTTTCGAACCTGATGATGGCGGGACGGAACATCAGCGCGACGCATGTGGCGTTTACTTCGACGCGCGTGATGGCTACTTGCGCCGTTGGGGGGCAGGCGGCTGGGACGGCGGCGGCGATGTGTTTGGATCGTGGGATTACGCCGAGGCAGTTGGCTTCGGAGCCGAAGCTGGTGAGCGCGTTGCAGCAGCGGTTGATGCGCGACGACCAGACGATTAAGAACGTGCGGAATTCGGATCCGGCGGATTTGGCGCGGATGGCGCGGGCTACGGCGTCGGCCGAGATTGGCGACGCGAAGGCGATGTTGGTTCTGGATGGGATTGCGCGGGATATTCCTGGCCAGGGAATTCATCAGTGGGAGGCTCCGGCGGGGTCTTGGATTCAGTTGGATTGGGAGAAGGCGCACCGGGTGGGTGAGTTGCAGATCACCTTTGATTCCGGGTTTCAGCGGGAGTTGACGCTGACTTCGTCGGACTCGATTAACCGGGGCATTGTGCGCGCGGCGCAGCCGGAGACGGTGCGCGATTATGAGGTGCAGGTGCGGAAGGCGGGGGCGTCGGACTGGACGACTGTCGAGACCGTCACTGGGAATTTCCAGCGGGTTCGGCGGCATAAGCTGGGTGGCGCTGAGGTGGCCGCGGTTCGGGTGGTAGCAAAGGCTACCAATGGCAGTGATAGTGTTCGGATTTTTGAGCTTCGCTGCTACGCTTAAGGGTTGGAAGAGATAATTGAACAAAAGGTCGTTTGGGACCACTACATTTCGCCGGCTGGGCTGCTGGAGCTGATTTGGAATACCGCTCCGTTTCTATTGGTGCGGTTGCCGGCTGAGCCTGCGATGTCGCGGGCGTATGAGCGGGATGGGTTTTTACATATTCTGGGGGCGGTTCGGGCTGACCCTTCGTTGAAGGACGAGGGGTCGTTGCTGCGGTATTTTTCGTTGTGTCTGGCGTCGCATTGGTCGACCGTTGCGACGTATGTTCCGACGGATGTGGACTCGAAGATTCGCGGGTTGTTGTGGCGGGAGATGCGCGATTTGGGTGTATTGCACGAGATGTTCCGGTTGGGCGTGGCGATGCAGACTTGGACGTTGGACGGGTATTCGTTGCGGACGATTGATTGTGGGTCGCATGGGTTGGTTAGCGGGCATGATGGGGAGTGGTTGAGCGTGATGGCGGGGGCGCTGGGGCGGTTTTTGCAGTTGGGCGATGAGGAGTATGCGGGGTTGGCGCATGCGGCGATTCATGCGGAGTTGATTCGGGAGGCGCGGGCATTTGTGGATGTTTGCATGACGCCGGGGCGGGAGTTGGACACGATGCGGGTGGCGATGAGCGTCATTCACAATTTGGGGGATTTGAATCAGGGGATTAGTTTTTGGACGGGGGCTGGGAAGCACTCCGCCAGTGCGTTGCAGTTTGAGCGGTTGGCGCAGGAGAATGTGGCGGGGTATGGGGGGATTTTTCAGTTTCCGGGGGATTTGTATAAGGAATTGCTGGCTAGTGAGGGGCACCGGCATTATCCGTTGCGGGCGGTGAAGCCGTTGCGAAGGGCGGCGGAGCTGATGCTGCCGTTGGGGCCGTTTTTGGATTCTTATGGGGCGGGGTTGGCTTCGACTTCGTTGTTGGATGTTGGAGAGAAGGCGGAGGTGTTGGAGGCGTTGGTGCGGGGTTGCAAGAAAGTGCCGGGGCAGGCGGGGTATTTCAGGGCGATTGCTGGGTTTCGGGAGGCGTCGGCGCGGGTGTTTGCGGATTCGGTGGGGCGGCTGCCGGGGTCGACGCAGAAGCTGTTGAAGGAGCCGGAGATGCAGAAGAAGTTGGCGGTGCAGAGGCGATCGTTTGAGTCGACGTATTGTAAGCGGGTGGAGTTGATTCGGAAGCAGTATGGGGGGAAGATGCGGGCGGTGGCGGCGGGGTTGGGGTGAGTTTGACTGAGCGGGAGATGATTGAGCGGTGGGTTCGGACTTGGAAGGAAGTGGGGCCGGAGTTGGAGTTGATGCGGCTTCGCGAGGTTCGGGATGAGGATACGGCGCTTTCGTTGGAATTGTTAGCTCCTGCGTTTGAACAGGCTTTGCGGGCGGGGGGGCCGGAGGCTGGGTCGGGGTTGGTGGAGATGCAGCGGTACTTTGCGAAGTTGCGAGGATGATTGGGATTTTTGAGGCGGCGCTGGAGTTGCAGGAATTTTGCGATTTGCAGGGCTAGGAATCCTGCTTTATTGGCGGGATTGCGGTGCAGCGTTGGAGCCAGGCGCGGGTGACGCGGGACGTCGACATTACTTTGCTGACTGGATTCGGGCGGGAGCAGCCGTTTATCGACGCGCTGTTGAACCACTATTCGGCGCGCAATGCGAACGCGGCGCAGTTTGCGTTGCGGGCGCGCGTGCTACTGCTTGCCTCGCCGAGCGGTGTTGGGATAGACATTTCGCTGGGGGCGCTGCCATTTGAGCGTCTCGTTGTGGACCGGGCAACGACGTTCGAATTCGCGCCGGGGGTTGGGCTGCGAACTTGTTCGGCTGAGGATTTGATGGTGATGAAGATATTCGCCTCCCGACCGATTGATTTGCGAGATGCGGAGGGCATTGCGGTTCGGCACGATCATCGGTTGGATTGGGGCTATATCGAGGAGCAACTTGTGCCGCTGGCGGAGGCGAAGGAGTCGCCGCAGATCTTGCGGGAGTTTGAGCGGGTTAAGAGATTGGGTTCGACGCTGTAGGCGAATGACGGAGAAGTGGAAATCGGAGCCAATCGTGCGGGGGTGGCGGCGGAGACTTCGGCTGAGCGGGAGACGGCGTATTTGCTTGGGTCTGAGACGATGAAGTCTCGGTTGTTGGCGGCGAAGGCGCGGACGGGCGGGATTGCGTTTGAGGCGGCGGTGGGGAAACTGGGGCTTTGAATTTGCTGCGCTGGGTTGGCGCGGTTAAGCGGCCGTGAGCATCGTCCGGGCTGGTTGTTGACAGCCCGGACGTGGAGGCTTTCGCGTGTGGATTTCTATGACAATTCATAGAAATGGGACAAGGGTGGTTGTCCCCATATTAGGTGGGCTAATAGTTGGAGGGGTGGGTTGGAGGTCGGCCTACTGGCGGAGGCGGGTGAGTTCGGGGCGCGTGAGGAGGCGCCAGGTGCCGATGGGGAGGGTGCCGATGGAGATGTCGCCGATGCGGACTCGGACTAGCTTCATCACGCGCGCACCGATGGCTTCGACCATGCGGCGGACTTGGCGGTTGCGTCCTTCGGTCAGCGTGATTTCGAAGTGGGTGTGTTTGCCGGAGTCCCTTAGCTTTGTGACCTTGGCGGGGCGGGTGGGGCCGTCGCTGAGTTCCACGCCTTTGCGGAGTTGGTCGAGTTGGTCGTCCGTTAAGAGTTCGCTCGCTTT